>JANXNT010000368.1 GCA_025353985.1 Limnoglobus sp. | reverse complement strand
GGGTGGAATACTGACCTTAGTTCGCATCGCCATCTCCTCAAGACCTATATTGCTTTATGATAGCATCTTCACGCTGCTTCACCGTTTTCCGTTTTCTTCGTTATCAGGTTGCGGCTATCGTACCACATGCACGTCGCGATGTACCTATCCCTACCTCCGCTTCGCGGACTTGCGCCCTGGGCGGTAGCCTCTGTTTTGCACTTGGGGTGGCACGGTGCGTTCGCCGGGGGTTTCGCCGGTGGCGGGGTTGGCGATGCTGTGCGAGTGGTCGTTTCTTAGGGCGGCGTTGGCCTTCTTTCGGCGGGCTTCGATGGCTTCTTTTGGTGGCTCGGCGGGGATCAGTCCTTCGCAGCCGCCGATGAGGTCTTGGCGTTTGGCTTCAATTAAGGCTTGTCGCACATCGAAGTAGTTCTCCGGCTTGAAGAACTGCATGAGGGCGCGTTGCATCTTGCGATTGTTCAAGCCTTTCGCAATGTTGACGGTCTTCTTCGTGATCGGGTCGATGCCGGTGTAATACATACACGTGGCGATGTCGAATGGTGCGGGGATGAAGTCTTGTACCTGATCGGGTTTGTAGCCGTTGCGTTTGAGATAGAGTGCGAGGTCTATCATCTCGTTGAGGTCCGACCCCGGATGACTCGCGATGAAGTACGGGATGATTTGCTGTTTCGGCTTTCCGGCTTCTGCGGAAGCGGTTCGGAATGCTTCGGCAAAGATACCGAAGTTATCGATACTCGGTTTCTTCATGAGCGCCAGCACGGTCGGGCTGGTATGTTCGGGTGCGACTTTCAAGCGGCCGCCGGTGTGATGTGTCGCGAGGTCGCTGACGTATTCGGGCGATAGCTGAGCGAGGTCCATACGTACGCCGGATGCGACCGATACTTTGCGGATGCCGGGTTCTGCACGCACTTTTCGCATCAACTGCAAGAGCGGCCCGTGGTCGGTGCCGAGCAGTTTGCACACGCCGGGGTGTACGCACGACAGGCGCTTGCACTTTGCCTCGACTTTGGGGCGCGTACATCGCATCGCATACATGTTGGCGGTCGCACCGCCGATGTCGCTGATGTTGCCCTTAAACTCCGGGTCGATGGCCACTTTCCGCACTTCGCGAAGTACTGATTCTTCCGAACGGTTCTGGATGATCCGCCCTTGGTGTGCGGTGATCGAACAAAACGTGCAGCCACCGAAGCAGCCTCGCATGAGCGTGATCGAATCCTTGATCATCTGGTGTGCGGGAATCGGTTCGGTGTACGACGGGTGCGCCCTTCGCGTGTAGGGCAGATCGTAAATATCGTCCATCTCTTGCTTCGAAAGCGGGAACGCCGGCGGCGTCTGCACGATCGCTTGGCGATCGTGATATTGCACCAAGGTAGCGGCGTTAAACGGGTTCGTGTTCAGGTGAATAATCCGAGTCGCTTCGGCGAATAGTTCCTTGTTCGTTTTCACTTCTTCGAAGGTCGGAATCGTCTGAAATTCGTTCGCCCCTCGTGCGGTTTCCTCTTTCAACTGATCGCTTTCCTTGGCACCCAACGCGTAGGCGATGCCGCGGAGATTGCGGCAATCCTTGACCGTTCCGCCCGCTTTCAGCTTCCTCGCGATTTCGATGATGTTCGCTTCGCCCATGCCATAAACGACGAGATCGGCCTTGGAATCGAGCAGAATCGAGCGTTTCACCGTGTCGGACCAATAATCGTAATGCGCCAGCCGCCGCAACGAAGCTTCGACGCCCCCCGCGATCACGGGCACGCCTGGGAACGCCTCGCGGCAACGCTGCGAATAAACGAGCGTCGCCCGATCCGGGCGCAACCCGATGCGGCCACCGGGCGAGTAGGCGTCGTCGTTCCGGACTTTTTTGTTTGCGGTGTAGTGGTTAATCAGCGAATCCATATTCCCCGCGCTGACGGCGAAGAACAGACGCGGCCTGCCGAACTGACGCCAGGCGTCGCAGTTTTTCCAGTCGGGCTGGCTGAGAATCGCAACGCGAAACCCCGCTTGTTCGAGTACCCGGTGCAGAATCGCCATCGCGAAACTCGGGTGATCGATATACGCATCACCAGTGACGAACACGATGTCGACCTCGCTCCAGCCGCGTTCGGCGACTTCTTCCGCCGTTACCGGGGCAAATGGCGATGCGTAGCGTTCGGTCCAGAGCGGCAGCGATAATCGTGGCAGCATAAAGGCATTACGGAGCGGTGTTCGGGGGTCGCATGTGCAACTTTCCATAGTATAGCGTATCGGGTTCGCAACCTCGTGGGCCTGTGCCGTCGGTTTCCGGAGAGCCATCGTGAACGTCGTCGAATATCGCGGTTGGAAAAACAACCTCCTGCTGACGAATGGCGAAGTCGAGTTGATCGTCACGCTCGACGTCGGGCCGCGGGTGATCAGCTACCGGCTTCCCGGTGGCTTTAACGTCATGAAAAACTATGACGAAATGATGGGTGGCACCGGCGAATCCGAATGGCAGATTCGCGGCGGCCATCGCTTCTGGCTTGCACCGGAAGATCTGACGCGGACGTACTTCCCCGATAATCGACCCGTCGAGTGGAACCAAACCGGCCCGCATACTGCGACATTTACGCCGCCACCGGAAACCGAATACGGCGTGCAGAAAGTAATGCAGATTTCGCTCGCGCCGTTCGGCACCAAAGTCGACGTGACGCTGAAAGTCACGAATATCTCCGACGAGCCGATGGAACTCGCGCCGTGGGGGCCGACGGTCATGGCTCCCGGTGGCGTGGAGATTCTGCCACTGCCAGAGAAGCATTCGCACCCCGGCCACCCGAGCCGTGCGAACTCGCCAGCGGATTTTGCGCCGAACCAGGAACTGATTCTGTGGCCGTACTTCGACTTCGCGGATACTCGCTGGGAGTTTGGCAAGAAGTACATCCAGTTGCGGCAGGATGTGAACAAAGGCCCGACGAAGATCGGCCTCGCGCACCGCATGGGTTGGGTCGGTTACCTGAATTCGCACACGCTGTTCGTGAAGCGATTCGACTACCGCGACGGCGCGATTTACCCCGACCGTGGCACCCGATATCAGACGTTCTCGAACGAGGATATGCTCGAAATGGAGACGGTCGGCGAACTGGTGACACTGCCACCGGGCGCATCCGCCGAACTCTTCGAAACGTGGCAATTGTTCGGTGATGTGCCCGATGTACGCAGCGAATCGGACATCGATCGCGTTATTCGGCCATTGCTCGGCGCGGGATGACCACGAACGCATCGTTGGCAGCCATCGTTGCGACGGCTTGCACGATCACACGTAGTTCGGGTTCTGCTAACCTGGCGAGCGCCGTCTCGAAAGTCACCCATTCGCGGGTCCGTTCGCGGCGTTCGGGCCAGTTGGCTTTCTCTTCGGTGACCGTCATGATGAAAACGCTCACCGCGTGGGAGCGGTGGTACTTCTCGTAATGGTAAGTACCGACAGAAACGGGATTCATGATGCCGATGAGGCCCGCTTCCTCGAAGGCTTCCGTACTTGCCGCCTCTTCGGGCGTATGGCCAATCTCGATATGGCCTTTGGGAATCACCCAGCGCCGCCCGCCACGCGAGGTGACGAGGCAAACGAGACCATCCCGAATCGGCAGCGCGGCAGCCTGAGATAGCGGTTCGACCATAGTTTTGGTATCGAGTGTCAGAGAAGTAACATCCTCATGAATGGCAAACGAATCGAACGAGGTCAAGCGAGAAACGGATATTTCTCGAAATACTCTTCGATCCCGGCTGATTTGGCATGGTTCGTACAGGGGATCGCATGAATTCGACCGAGTTGACCGTGCGTCAGGTGATGCAGCCCGAGCCGGTCTGCGTTCCGCCGGACACACCGATCCGCGAAGCGATGCGGTTGATGAATCGCCAGCGGATTGGTGCAATTCTCGTCGTGCGCGACTCGAAAGAACTCGTTGGGATCTTCACCGAACGCGATTTGCTCAAGCGCGTTATCCCGGCCATCCCTGGCTGGCGCGATTACCCCGTGTCGGATTGGATGTCTTCGGATCCGTACACGATTTCGCCCGATGTCGGCTGGAATGAAGCCGTCGGAATCATGACGCGGTTCCGGGTTCGGCACCTTCCCGTCATTGAAGATCAACGGCTGATCGGCATTATTTCGGCCCGCGCACTCATGAATCGCCGGACCGAATACCTCGACCACAAAATCGACGAAAGCACCCGCGAACTGCGATCGGCGAACGATCAGCTTCTGGCACGCGATGCGGAAAGTGCCTACAATTTGCGTGCGGCGGGGCAGTTGCAGACGACGCTGTTGTTGCCGCACCCGCGGCCCAATTGGCCCGAGTTCGCTTGGGGCGTTCACTACGCGCCGCTCGATCACCTCGGCGGCGATTACTACGACTTTGCCACGCCCGATGCGGACCATTTGGGCTTCCTGATTGCCGATGCCAGCGGGCACAGTCTGCCGGCGGCGATGGTAGCGATCATGGCGCGAATCGCTTTCGCTGAAGTGGCGAATCGCACGATTCACCCCGGTGAGGTTCTCGGCGAGATGAACCTTCGTTTGCAGGCGCTTTCCGGCGAACGCTTCGTCACGGCGTTCTACGGCGTCTTCAATCGCAAGTCGCGGACGCTGCATTATGCCTCGGCGGGCCACCCGCACCCGCTGCTCATCGATCGCGCGAATGGCACCGTGCATCCGCTCGTTTCGCAAGGCTTTTTGCTCGGCGTCATGCCCGGCGAAATCTACTTCGAGAAGCGGATCGACATCCGTTCCGGCGACCGCATCTGTTTCTACACCGATGGCGTCATCGAAGCGCGAAATGCCATCGGTGAACTCTACGGCACCGAACGCCTCGTCGAATGCCTGCAAAAGCTTGGCGGCAACGACACCGAGACGATCGTCGAAGGCATCAATTCCGACCTGCGAAAGTTCTGCGATGGCCAACTCTTTACCGACGATGTGACCTTCGTTGTGGCCGCTTTTGACGACAAACCGTCGACGTAAGTCTGAATTGCGGAAGTTCAAAAACGGTGTTTTTCGTGTTTTTTTCGTCTCAAAATGCCTGTTTTTGATCGCAAATCGCTTATCGGTTCCGGGCAATTTTGCGGTATCACGTGATCCTGACGTGGGTTATGGCGACAGCCATCGATCTGCGACACGGCGCAACCTTCGACCGAATCGAACCAAAAATCGACCGAATGGGTACCAAAATGGTACCAAAATCGACCGGACGCGCCTTTTCTATGTCATTTCGGCGCACTTTTGGATACGTCCGTGCACACCGCACAATTCGGACTTACGTCAAATCGTCGTAAACTTATTGACTCCCGGAAATCGTGTGGGTAATTCGTGCCAGCCCGCAGCGCAAGCAAGGGGAGGGAGT
>JANXNT010000322.1 GCA_025353985.1 Limnoglobus sp. | reverse complement strand
AGACGTCTTACGTCGTACCCTGGGAATACCTGCAAAATTCGTCACTTCTGCAAAATCAGTTTCCCGCGGCGTGTGATTCGCAATTTGTATCGCTCGCCCTCGTATTCGATGACGATTTCGCGGTGTTCGCCGAAGAGTTGCTTGGCTTGCACAACGATGGCGCAAGGCTTTGCTTCGGGTGCGTTGGGGAGGTCGCTACCGGGCAATTCGTCGCTCATATCACGCCTCTTTTGAGCCGGGAACTCAGCCCATTTGGAATCCGCACTGAATTACGGCGATTTTCTCCGTCGCACCCTTGACTCTATCGGACACCCGGTTAAAGTGAAGGTGTCTTGTTGAGATTCTGTCGCAACAAGACGAGTTTGCTCCGCCAACGTTCGGGATCGCGGTTCCCTCCGCTCACCATCCGTCGCAATGCAACTCAACGGTTTCTGTCACTACAGTCCCGGAGAGTCTCATGCGCAAGTCGCATATGCCGAGTCGCCGTAAGGCGTTTACCCTGATCGAGTTGCTCGTCGTGATCGCGATTATCGCGATCCTGATCGGGCTGCTGTTGCCTGCCGTGCAAAAGGTGCGGGAGGCCGCGGCCCGAACGAAGTGCATCAACAACGTGAAGCAGATCGCGTTGGCCACGCACGGCTACCATGATGCGAACGAGAAGTTCCCATACGGTACGCTCGATCGCCAGTTCAACGAGACGGTTTCGACGTATGTGACGGGTTTCATCTTGATTCTGCCTTATCTCGAACAAGACGCCGTCGCGAAGCGTTGGAACCCAAAATTGCCCCGCAACGACAGCAGTACGGAAGTGGCACTCGGTTACTCGAACAACAGCTTGCAGAAGATGTTGATCCCGACGTACACCTGCCCCTCGATGACGCCCCCCACTGGCCCACTCGGCGGTGCGGAAAATCGCGCGTATTGCAGTTACTTGTTCTCGGCTGGTACGCAAGATGTCACGACGCACCCCTATTGGGCCGCGTATGGATTGTCCTCGCCACCGGTGTTCGATGGCGTCGCGATTCCAACTGACAACCCTCTGACAGTGCCGACCAGCCTGAACCGCACGCCAACGCGAATGGCGTCGATCACTGATGGGACTTCGAACACGTTCCTGGTCGGCGAAACTGACTTCAAACCGCGTGGCGTACCCTCGGCAACTTACGGTGGCGTTTGGGCGTACGGGTACATCGGGTATGCATGGGGTTCGACGTTTCACCCGTTCAACAAACACAATCACGTGACGACGCCGTATGGCGGGTTTCGTAGCGAGCATATTGGCGGTGGTAATTTTGCACTCACCGATGGTTCCGTGCGATTCGTTCGCGAGTCGATCGAGAATTACACTTACCAAGCGATGGCAACCCGAGCGGGTGGCGAAGTCGCACAACTCGACTAGTGCCAAAGGAGATTCGATGATTTCGTTGGCACGAGTTTCGATGTTCGCGCTGGTTCTCGCACTCGCCGGTTGTGGCGGTGCAAAGCCGGATGCGACGACGGCGCAAGTGGGGCCGCTAACCGTTGCCGAGTGGCGATTGTTGCCATCTGAACGCAAGTACACCGCCGAGACAATCGAGCGCCTGAAAGAAGGCGATCCGACACTCGCGACTCCCGAAGGCTGGGATGCGTTTAGCAAAACGACCCTGATGGAATCGCGGAAGAAAGACTTCCCGAAGGGCAGAAAATAGCGCGTCGCTTCACCTGGATTACAAACGCTACTGGAGTTCACACCATGCGATTTCTCTCTGCTTTCCTGTTGACGGGCGTGCTGGCGGCTTTCGCGGCCGCGCACTTCGTGTACGTTGTGCCTGCGAAAGATGGCCAGACGTTGCAAGTCGTGTTCAGCGACAACCTCGAACCGGACGAAGCCGTTGCAATTGCAAAAGTGACGGGCCTGAAGTTGCTGGCACGCGATGAAAACGGCCAGACGACAGCCATCGAACACAAGACCGACAAACACGCGCTGACGGCCACGGTGCCTGCGAAAACGAAACTCCTGTTCGGTTCGGTGACGTATGGCTTGATGTCGCGCAAAGACACGAAGCCCGCGCTGCTCGTTTACCACCCGAAGGCCGTGATGGCGGGTTGCGATGCGAAATTGGCGACGATCGGCGACAAAGCCGCAATCGAAATCATCCCCAGCACGCACGATGGCAAAACGACGTTCGAAGTCCACGCAGCCGGGAAGCCCGTACCGGAAGTCGAACTGAGCGTGCTGTTGCCGAACGGCGAAAAAGCCAAGTGGAAGTCCGACAAGAGCGGCAAGACGGAAGCCGTCGCGGCATCGGGCCGATACGCGATCTGGGTGAAACAGACCGAAGCGAAGTCCGGCGAGCACGATGGCAAACCGTACGAAGAAATTCGCCACTACGCCACGCTCGTCGTCGACATCAAGTAACGGAAATTCCCACACATAATAGGCGATTCCTCATGCGAAATCGAACGGCACTCCTGCTGATGCTCTTCGTGCCGGCCTTCGGGTACGGGCAAGAAAAACCGACACTGCCCCCACTGCCTGTGGCGGTGTCGAGTCTCGGTGCGATTACGTGCGATGGCCACCTGTACGTGTACGGCGGGCACGCGGGCAAAACGCACAGTTACGACACGAAGACCGTTGTCGGGACGTTCCAGCGACTGAAACTCGATGGCGGCACGAAGTGGGAAGATCTGCCGGGCGGGCCGATTCTTCAGGGGATGAACCTCGCGACGCACGGCGGCAAAGTCTATCGCGTCGGCGGGATGCAACCGCGGAACGAACCGGGGCAACCGGCAGATAACAAGTCCGTTACGGACGCCTCGGTTTACGATCCGAAAGCGGGCAAGTGGTCGGCATTGCCGAACATGCCAGCGGGTCGGTCTTCGCATGATGTCGTCGTTGTGGCGAACCAACTGATCGTCGTCGGCGGCTGGAATCAGCAGGGCCGCGGCGAAAAATCGGTGTGGCACGATTCCGCGTTAAGCCTCGACTTGACCGCGAAATCGCTCGAATGGAAGCCGATTCCACAGCCGTTCCAGCGTCGGGCACTGACCGCTGCCGCCATTGGTACCAAGCTGTACGTGATCGGTGGCCTCGATGCCGAAGCGACGGCCCAGAACCGCGTCGATGTTTACGACACCATCGAAGGAAAATGGTCGACGGGGCCAAGCATCCCCGGTGGCCGCGTCGGTTTTTCGCCCGCCGCCAACACGATCGACGGCCGGCTGATTCTTAACACGATCGAAAGCCCCGTGTATCGCCTCACGAAAGCGGGCGACGCATGGGAAAAGGTCGGCGAATCGTTTACGAAGCGAATGGTCCATCGGTTGGTTCCGCACGGCCCACACGCACTGCTCGTCGGAGGGGCCAGCAAGGGTGGCAATGTTGCCGATTTGGAAGTCATCAAACTGGCCGAACGCGGCGAGAAAGTCGCTGCAAGCAAGTGAAAAACGAAAATTTAACTGGTACGGGAGTCTCAACGACGATGAAAAACTTTCCCCGCCGCACGGCGTTTACCCTGATCGAGTTACTCGTTGTGATCGCGATTATTGCGATCCTAATCGGGTTGCTGTTACCCGCCGTGCAGAAAGTGCGGGAGTCGGCGGCACGCATCAAGTGTGCGAACAACCTGAAGCAAATCGGGTTGGCGATGCACATGCACATGGATTCTTACAACGCGCTACCCGCTAATGGCACCTACACTTCGAATGGTTCGGTGATTACCGTCGTCAGCGCGTGGTCGGCGATGTCGCGAATCTTGCCGTTCATCGAGCAGGAAAACTTGCATCGCGGCATCAACTTCTCGATACCGTATTCGGACCCGACCATGCTTGCGGTGAGTTCGCAACGGGTCGGCACGTTTATCTGCCCGAGCGAGATCAAGGACCGCGGCAACGGCACGGGGAACGCGATCTATCCGAACAAACACTGGATCTTGAACTACGTGGGCAACGAAGGCTCGTGGCTCGTCATGAGGAAAGCGGGCATGGTGGGCGGCGATGGGGCGTTCAGCTCGAATCGCGGTTTCAGCTCGCGCGACTTCACCGACGGCATGAGCAACACGATCGGCGTGTCGGAAGTGAAAGCGTACACCTCGCGGATCGCCGGCGTGACAGCGATGATGACCCCACCGGTCGCCCCGGGCGCAGGGCCGGACCAGAGCGGCACCTTCGGTGTCGGGGCCGCCACGTTCAGCCTGGACGGTGGCCACAAAGAATGGGTCGACGGTAAAGTTCACGAAACTGGCTTCACCACCGTGTTCACGCCCAACACGAAGGTACTTCACACGAATGCCAGCACCGTTTACGATGTCAACTACGTCTCGGCGAGCGAAACGAGCATTGCCGGTGACACTTACGCAGCCGTTACGTCGCGCAGTTACCACACCGGTTGCGTGAACTCGCTGCTAATGGATGGCTCGGTGCGAACGATCAACAACACGATCTCACTGCCCACCTGGCGCGCACTCGGTACCCGTGCGGGTGGTGAAGTGCTCGGAGAGTATTAATGTGGCTGTCGGACGAAACGCAATCGCTACTCCGACCGCGCGGTAAGCGAGTGATGCGCCTGCTTCGACGGGCGCATCTTTACCTCGGTTTGTTCTTGTTTCCGTGGGCAATTCTCTACGGCGTGACGGCATTTCTGTTCAACCACCCGACGGCGTTCAGCGATGTGCCCGCAACGATGTTCGGTGCATGGGCATTCGCAGGTACGCCGTACGAACAGCGGCCTACTGCAAACGAATTGGCCGCGCAAGTCGTCAGCAAACTCAACGAAAATCAGAAACCCGCCACGCTCTACACGGTGGCAGGCGATGCGAAATTCTCACGCGAATATGCCTTCGGGATGGTAAAAGCCGAAGGTAAGCTCGTGAGTTTCCTCGTCGATGTCAAATCGGGTAGCGGCACTTTACGCAGTGCGGTCGTGAAGGACAAAACGGAGCCGGAAAGACCTTCGTTCGCGAACGGTCGCACCGATGCGGGAGTCGTGCGGAAAGCCAGTACCCCGCCAAGAAGCGATGGCATTTTTCTCGACAACCCGATTCACGAGCGGGTAAAAGCGAGCATACCAACCGTTCTCGAACGCACCGGTTTCTCGATGGGCGAAGTGACCGTCACTTCGGTGCCCGATGTCGTGTTCCCGGTGTTGGCCGACGGGCGAATCTGGACTGCCAGTTACAACCCGATGACCGGCATCATTAGCGGAACGCCTGCCGACTCGAAACCGGAAACCGAACTGACCTGGCGACGTTTCCTGTTGCGATTACACACCGCCCACGGCTATCCAGACGACACCAACGCGAAGTGGTTCTGGGCCGTCATCGTCGATGTCATGGCCTTCGTGCTGTGCTTCTGGGGGTTCACCGGCTTGCTGATGTGGTGGCAAATCCAATCTACGCGCACGCCCGGCATCATCGTGCTCATTCTCAGCGCGATCAGCGCAACTGCAATCGGTATCGCGATGCACGAATCGCTGCGTTAAATCTCACATTTCCGCTGTTGTAGGATTCGCGCCCGCAATCGGACTTCTTGCGGGCCGCGAAGGCGATGATCGATATTCCGCATCGGTCGCAAATCTATCGCGAGATCGCAATCTAATTGTTCGGAATCCTCTGAATTGTTGCGATCTTCCGTATCCTCTGACTTAAGTTACAAGGAGATTTATAGCAGTTTTATCGCTTCGCGCCCCGTTTCATTCAGACCATGGATGACGATTCATGCTTACTGCCCAAATTCCGACTGAATCGTCGAGGCTCATTCCCGCTGGCCACTATGTTCGCAAACTTCTCGGCTCTTCCATCGTGCCCGTTGGCGAATGGGATGCGCTGACAACGGAAGCGAAAGCGGGCTTGCTCGCCTGCCCGGACGACGAATCGTTGCTATTCGGAATGGCACGCGCCGGGTTACTGACGCCGTACCAACTCGGTTGCATTCGCCGTAGCGAAACGCACACGCTGGTGCTGGGGAACTATCGCATTTTGGACAGGATCGGCGCGGGTGGTATGGGCGTCGTGTTCAAAGCGGAGCACATCAAGCTGCGTCAACTGGTGGCCGTGAAAGCGCTGTTCGTGA
>JANXNT010000307.1 GCA_025353985.1 Limnoglobus sp. | reverse complement strand
GTCGCTACTATGATACGCCACGGTTGCGGTTGGGTCTTTGAGCAAATGTGCGGTCAGCACGCAGACGACGCGCTCATCGGGGGAAATCACGCCTTCGCGAATCAGTTTCTGTAGTCCGGCGACACTTGCGGCACTCGCCGGTTCACAACCGAGGCCCCCTGCCCCGATCTTCGCCTTCGCGTCGAGCATTTCCTGGTCGGTCGTCTCGCGGACGACACCGCCGAGGCGTTCGAGCGCACGCAGTGCCTTCGGCAAATTCACAGGGCGGTTGATCTCGATCGCGCTCGCCAACGTGTCGGCCCGCGAGTTCGTGTCGTCCATGCGTTTCATGTACGAATCGATGATGTCGTTGTTCGGCTCGCCCGCATTCCAACGGACGCTGTGCTTCTCGCAAAGCTGATAAAACGTGTTCGCCCCCGCTGCATTAATCACCGCGAGGCGTGGCATTTTGTCGATCAGGCCGAGTTCCTTCAATTCGAAGAACGCCTTGCCGAACGCGGAACTGTTACCGAGGTTGCCGCCCGGCACCACGATCCAATCGGGCACTTCCCAACGCAGAGCCTCAAGGATGCGGAACATGATCGTCTTCTGCCCCTCGAGGCGGAAGGGGTTGATGCTATTCACGAGATAGATGCCGAGTTGCTTCGAGACTTCCTGCACGCGCCGTAAGGCATCGTCGAAGTCGCCCGCGATCTGGATCGTCAGAGCGCCGTGTTCCAGTGCCTGCGAGAGTTTGCCGTAGGAAATCTTCCCCGAGCCGATGAAGATCACGGCACGCATCATGTCGGTGGCAGCGCAATAAATCGCGAGGCTGGCACTCGTGTTGCCCGTACTCGCACACGCGGCCCGGCGTGCGCCGACCATTGATGCGTGCGTAAACGCCGCCGTCATGCCGTTATCTTTGAACGAACCGGACGGGTTCATCCCCTCGTATTGCAGGTACAAATTGCCCGGCTTCGAGCCGACGAATTGGGCCACGGTGTCGGCTCGTTGGCAGAGTGTCTGCCCTTCGCCGATCGTCATGATCTTATCATCGGGTGCAAACGGCAGCAGTTCGCGGAACCGCCAGACGCCGGAGAAATCGAGCGGGTGCGTGCGGTTCGACCACTTCGACTCGAAATGTTTCAGCGATTTTGGAATGGGCAGCCGGTTCCAATCGTAGGCCACATCGAGCAACCCATCGCATTTCGGGCAGTGGAACGTCGTGTCCGAAAGTTCGACCGTGGCCCCGCAATGCGGGTGAATGCAGCGTTGATAGACGAGATCGGTCATGTCGTTTCATATCCCTAGCGTAACAGCGTACGTTCCGTTAATTTAGCAGAACGCCGAACGCTTGACGATGCCCGCACGCGCGGCCATCCGGCCGAGTCGCGACTTTTGCCCTCCCCACGGCATCGCTGCGGGGTATGCTAGCGACATACTCATTCCCTCCAGCCCGACGCCCCTATGCCCGCACACCTGCTTTCGCTAACTGATGGCCCGAGCATCCTCATCGATAAACCCGTTTTGCTCTTCGGCCGACACGCCGAGTGCGACGTGCAATTGAACTCCAAAAAAGTCTCGCGCCGCCACTGTTGCTTGGCACAAGTCAACGATTACCTCGTAATCCGCGACCTGGGCAGCACCAACGGCGTGCGCATCAACGCCAAGCGCGTAATCGAAGGCAAACTCAACCCCGGCGACGAACTCACCATCGGCAACTTCAAGTATCAAGTCTGCGGCGACGTACTCGGCCGCCCCGAACCGCACCTGCCCGAAGACATCAAGGAAATGAAGAAAGAAGCCGCCGACCGCATGGGGTAAATCGCCGTAAATCCGAATTGCGAACGCTCCAAAACCGGTCTTTGGGTTGCAACCAAAAATCGACCGGGCGCGTCGTCTGCACTTCAAATCGTCAGAAACACTTTGACTCCTGTCTTGTGTGTGCGTGCAGCAAAAATCACAGCGAGTCGTATTCCATTGTGACTGGCTGATATTGCGGAATCGCGCGGTACAATCGCTACGTTCTGCCCGACCCGCGTCAATTCTACTTGTTAGTGGGGCGTCGCATCCAACTCGGTGCGTATCGTCGTGCCACCCGGTCGATACGTCTAAAGAGTGCCGAATCCCCCACGGCGTGCCGGTCCGTTTGGACTTGCCCCGTCGTCTTGGATTCGTTACCTTCACGCCAGACCCGTTAAAGTGGGTGGCATACGCAGGCCAGAAGGAGCCGACTGTGACCGTTACCGTGCGACAGTTGGCAACGTGGGTGGAAGGCGAAGTCGTCGGGGACGGCGAACGTGTCATTTCCAACGCGCGCCCATTAAACGAAGCCCGTTCCGGCGACATTACTTTCGTCGAAGACGAAAAGTACATGTCCGCGTGGCACGATTCCCACGCCGCCGCCGCCGTCGTGAACTCGTCGGTTCCGGTCAATGGCCGCCCACTGATTCGCGTTCGCGATCCGCTCATGGCCTTCGCCAAAATCGTGCAGCACCTCCACGGCATAACCCACCCGCACGCCGCATCGATCCACCCCACCGCGTGCATCCACCCGACGGTGATCATCGGTGCGGAAGCCACCGTCGGCCCCCATGCGACCATCGGCGAAGGCACGATCGTCGGCGCACGGGCCACGATCCACGCCGGGGTCAGCATCGGTATGGAATGCCGCATCGGCGACGATGTCGCGCTATTTCCGCACGTCGTGCTTTACGACCAAACGACGCTCGGTGATCGCGTGCGAATTCACGCGAATTCGGTGATCGGTGCCGACGGTTTCGGCTACCGCCACCACAGTGGGCGCAACATCAAAGTTCCGCAACTCGGCAGCGTCGAGATCGCGGACGACGTTGAAATCGGGGCATGTACGACGATCGATCGTGGCACGTTCGGAGCCACGCGAATCGGCCTCGGTACGAAGATCGATAATCTCGTGATGATCGCGCACAATTGCCAAATCGGCAAGCACAATCTGCTCGTCAGTCAGGTTGGAATCGCCGGTTCGACGACCACCGGCGATTACGTCATTATGGCGGGGCAAGTCGGCGTCGCCGATCATGTGCATGTGGGGGATCGCGTGCAACTCGGTGCGAGGGCGGGCATTCACAAAGACGTGCCCGCCGATTCGCGAATGCTCGGTGCGCCCGCCACGCCGGACCGCGAACAGATGCGGATCATCGTCAGTTTGGAAAAACTACCGGAATTGCGAAAGGACATCCGAAAAATCAAGCATCACCTCGGCATGGAGGATGAATGATGCCGGATGTCGATTTGCCACCCGTAGGGCTGATCGCCTGTGCGGGTCGGTTCCCAATCTTGATCGCCGAGAAAGCCCGCGAGTGTGGGATCAAAGTCGTCTGCATTGGCGTACACGGGATGGCCGACCCGAGCCTGAGCCGCATTTGCCACGAATATCACCCGATGCGGCGGTTGTCGCTTAGTTTCATGATCCGCTCGTTCCAAAACGGCGGTGTCGAGCGTTGGTCGATGGCGGGTAAGTTTCACAAGCACGTTCTGTTCCGCCCGTGGCGTTGGTTGCAACTCTTGCCCGATGTGCGAATGCTACGCTACTGGTACTCGCGCCGCCGCAGCGATAACAAAGACGACTCGCTGTTACTCGGCTTGATCGACGAATTTCGCAAGGAAGGCCTGGAGTGTGTCTCCCCGCTGGACCTCTGCCCGGAGTTGCTCGTGCGAAACGGAACGCTCACCCGCCGCGAACCGACGGCCGCCGAAATGAAAGACATCGACTTCGGTTGGGTGCTCGCGAAAAAAATGGGCGAACTCGATATCGG
>JANXNT010000219.1 GCA_025353985.1 Limnoglobus sp. | reverse complement strand
GCCCGCGACTGGAGCAACCGCGAAAAAGTGGCCGACTTGATGCTGTACGAGTCGATGAATACGGAGGCCGGTTCGTACACGACGTTCGCAGATTACGTGGCCAAGATGCCCGAAGGCCAACCGCAAATCTTCTTCCTGACGGGCGAAAACCCCGAACTGTTACGCCGGTCGCCGTACCTCGAAACCTTCAAGGCCAAAGGCTACGACGTGCTCTTGATGAGCGAGCCGATCGACGAGTTCGTCATCCCGCAATTCGGCGAGTACAAGGGCAAGACACTGCAAGCCATCGATCGTGGCGATTTGAAGGAAACCGGCGACGAGATCCTCGCCGATGTGGCCGAGTCGTTCGCGAACTTGATGAGCGCGCTAAAGATGAAAATCGCCGAAACGTCCGATGTGCGCCTGACGAAACGGCTCACCGAGAGTGCGGCATGCCTCGTGGCGCAAGCGGGCGGCATGACCGCGAACATGGAACGCCTGATGCGAAAGTACGGCGAGCAACCGGCCGAGAACAAGCGGATCTTGGAATTGAACCCCGAGCACGCCGCCGTGAAATCGCTACGAGAGATTCATACCGCAAACCCCGACGACCCACGAGTCGAATCGTTCGCACGGTTGTTGCTCGATCAGGCTGTGATCGCCGAAGGCTCGAAGATCCTGGACCCCGTCGGCTTCGCAAAGCGGATCAACGAGTTGATTGCGGCCCAAGCGAAAAACTGATTAGCCCGAAGCGCTACCGTCCTAACGCAGAATTCGCCGTGCGAGGATTTGCCACAATCGCCAAGCGCGGGCGAGCAGGCCGAACACGACCACGAGTAGGAAGCCGGTGCCCCCGACGAACGCCGCTAACACGCCGAACGCGACGAGGAGTTCGGGGCGAAAATGGCGCGAACCCAAGAGGCGGATGAGGCCGACCGCGGACATGCCGACGAACCAGCCGAGCGCGGCCAACACAGGGGGCACGGCGGGGGTATCCGTTGCCGTTGCGAGTGGCACGGCAAACGATGGTCGCGGTTGCGGCGCGGGCGGTGCAAGTGTCGGTTCGACGATCCGTAACGCGATCGGTTCGTCACCGCTCGTCGTCCAAAATGTCGCGCGGGCACGCAACGATTCGAGTTCGGGCGGCACCACGGCGGGCCACGAACTGCGGCGATTCTCCGATACTTGCGCGATCTGAATATCCGGCGAACCGACCGCGAGATACCGCCCCACAATCGGGATCGGCACGCCGCCACTTGCGATTTCCCATCGCGGCAAAACAAAGCCTGCACGCGACGGTAAACGCACGATGCACCCGATCCGCACAGGCGATTGTGCATCGACGGGCGTCTGGATTTCCCAGCGCCGCGTCGTCGGTGTCGAAGTCGATTCGGTGAGGATCACTGCGGGTGGCAATTCGAGTTTCACATCCGAACTCGGCGGCAACGGCCCGAGTTGAACCGTGATATGGTGCAATCGTCCCGTCGGTAGGCGCACCTCTGCAATCGCACGGTACGCGATGGCCGTGTCCGCCCGTTCGATCGACTTCCAGATTCGCACATCGGCCACGGTCGGCGGTGGCGTAATCGTCAGTCGTAATGCGGGTGCGTTGGGTTCGATGGCGAACGCCATTTCGCGCGGGCGAAGTGGCGGCAGTGGCTTCGCGTTCCGGTTCGCCTGCGGCACGATCACCCAGCCGTCGCACGCACGCACGCGGACTGACGTACCGATGACAGTCGGCAGTTCGATGGCTTCCACTGGCTTCACACTATTTGCGATATAACCCGACCAGATGCCGCTCCAACGCACAGTCGGTTCTTTCACTTCGCTACGGAACCAGACGCGAACGCGGTTGCCTTTTCGTGCCCAACCGATGATATCGGTTGCTTGCACGTCGGTCGGGGTAACCGCACCGGGAATCTCAAAGTCCAGCGCGAACGCTGCGACCTCGCGCGGCCAGCGCACCGTACCGGCCACATCGGCACGCGGGCCGATCGTCCAGATGATTTCCTGCCCACTCGGTACGGGTTCCACGGTGCCGCGCAAGATCGGCCGCACTGCGGGCACACCGGTTCCTTCGCGGCGAAACGAACGCGAAAGCGGCTGCTTTTCGAGGAGCAATTCAGGCACGGTGGCAAAATCGCGAGCAATCGCATCGGCGGGGAAGTCGATGAGATTTTCCTTATTCCAACGCTCGACGACGGCATCGCGGAGCCGCACGCCGACGTAACTGGAGACGACCGATGCGCCGTAAGCGCGCGGTGCGAAGAGTGCGGGGCGGACGGACAACGGTGCGTGTGGTACGAGGCGAAACACGATCGTTGCGGCACCGTCGACGAGATTTTGCGTCTCGATTGTTAGCGTCTGCCAGCCGTTCGCGGCGGGTGCGAGCTTCCAACTTCGCACGCCGTTGATTGCCGTTGCGTCAGCGGTACGAATCGTCGCGCGGCCTGGTTCGAGGTCTGGTGGAATGTCGAACGTGAACCGCGATAGTGCACCGCCATCGATGCGAAAATTGAACGTCGCCGTGGCGGTGGCTTCGCTTTCGCCGATGTCCCAGATCGTCGCTTCCGTGACGCTGACGCGGGGCGGTGCGTCGGCGGTGCCGCCTTGTCGCCAGCGAATCGCCACCGTTCGGCCCCCACCGTGATCGGCATCGACGGTCATCGCGTTGGTACGAATTTGACTGCCGCGCCGACTGACGACGTTCACCTGTTTCGCGGTTGGCCCCGCCGTGAAACGAACCCGCGACGAAGGCAAATCCGGTATGCCAAACCGCACTTCGCGCTCGCCACCGACCGATAGCGATGGCACGCTGAATCGTACCTTCAAACTGCGTTTGCCCTTGCCATCAAGAGAAATTGTGTACCGATCCGGCCGCGTGACATCGGGGAACGCGATGGCCCCATCGAGCCGAATCGACTCCAGTCGGATGCCGGTCAGGGGTAGCGCGAATGTCTGGATGCCATCGCGTGTGACGTGCAACGTGAAGGTGGCATCGAACGCGGTCAGCCCGTCGACATCGGCCCCGGTGTACTCGGCGGCGGTGAGCAACACCGCAGGAAGTTCGGGTGCCAATAACGCCGTCAAACGATCCGTGACGGTTTGCGGAACGAGCACGCTCAAGCGATCCGGATTCTCCATCGGTCCGGGAATCAGATAGACCGTGACGGGTTCGACGGGTTGCCCTACGACCGTGGCGAAGGCCGCGAAAATGGCGACTGCGGTACCCGCGGCGCGGCTCGCACCAGATCGATCGACGCGCCCGATTGTCGCAAACGCGATGCCTGCCAGTAGCGCAACAACCAGCGGAGGGCGGAGCGCAAACTGCCAGCCCGGTGTCACCACCCACGATGCCGTCCCGAGCGCGATCGCGAATAGAAACATCGTGTGGCTAGCCACACGGCCATGTTTCAAACGGACTAGCCCTAAAGCGAAAATCGCGATGGCGAAGAGGTACCCGGCCAGCAGTGGCACACTCGCTGGGACGAGCCAAACTTGGCGGCGATCGTGCGGTACCGTGCGTCCGAGGTCTGGCCAAATCGCGAACTTCGGCGAAATCTCCCACGACTCGCGCACGCCATCGGTGCAGCCAGGAAACTCGGGGATCATCGTGTGAATGTTACCGAATGGCCAACGAATTTCGCCAGGCAACCGGTAGCGTAATTCGAACGAATCGGGGTCGTCGTCGGGGGTGGGGATCGGGATCGAAAGCAGCGTGCCTTCGCCGCGCGCATCGACCCACTTGCCTTCGATGAGGATCGATTCGACTTCCGCACCTTCGGGCAGGGGAACCATCAACATGCGTCCGCCTGCCGACGCGATATGCCCGCGTAATGTCACTGTCGTACGACCCGCATCGTCGACGACTGACACCGCACTGACATCGGTAATTCGCCACGGTGTGGCTTCCGCTTTTACGGGTAATTGGCCGCGTGGCCGCAGTGTCGTGAACGTCGGAATTTCCGCCGTCGGGTCGAGCGGTTCGGCTTCGATGGTTTCGTCGCGGCCTTCAACGGTGATGCGCGGCGGAGCGGCATCCACGCCGAGCGCCACGAGCAGCGGCAACTTCGCATCGGCTGGCCCACGGTAGCGGATCGTGATCGTGGCAGCGGTACGCAGTGGACGCACGAACGCGACTTGCCAGAACGGGCCGGGAACCAGCAACGGCGCGAAGCCTGGCAGGAACGCCGCACCGGGGTGCGGTTGCAATCGTACATCCGCACCGGGTGCATCGAGCGTCCAATTTCCCTTTGCAGCAAGCGGTAAATACAAAACCATCGACGCGAGTTCGCCGCGTTCGACTTTCAAATTCATCCGATGGATCGCAGTGCGTTCGCCGTTGGCTGTCGATACGGTCACGTCGTTAAATGCCGTCACGGCGGAGCGTCGCCGGGCAAGAACGAGCATGCCATCGGGTTCGTTTCCTTTGAACGTGAAAGGCACCACCGAGCCATCGGGTAACGCGCCGGCATCGGCAATTGTCGGCGTCATCCAGCCGCGGAACATCGTGCCCAGGCTAACGCTGCGTGTACCTTCGCGGCTGCTGGCACCGAGTGGAATAACCTTCGGGACGGGTAGCAAAATACGGTTCGAGCCGGTCGGCCAGTCCGGCGCGGCACGGCGAACTTCGACGCGGAGTTCGATCGACTGCCCCGTCGAAAGCGCCCGTGTCGGCTCGAAAATCCAGGTGCCGTTCGGGCCGGGGTTCCAAATTGCGGACGGATCGGCGGGCGTGGCCGTCGCTAATATCGGCGAATAACCGGCAGGAATTTTGAACGCGATTTGCGTCAGTGGGCCGCGCACAATTTGCAACTGATAGCGGGCTGTCAGCGTCATGCGCGACGATTCGATTCGCCAATCGACTTGCTCCTTCGTCGTCCATTCGGCGGCCACCGCACGCAATGCGAACGTCGGCGCACGACGGCCAACGGCTTCGGTCGTTGTGGGAATTCCTTTAAATACCAGCGTTTGGCTGCGGTCCGATGGTTGTGCGATCCGCATCAAGCGGGTATCGCCACCGTCCCAGCCTTCGAGTTTGACATCCGGAGCGAATCGCGCCTCGATGTTGTCGTCAGCCAACGCCGCCGCCAGCGGGCGCACCATCGGGGCCACCCACGGCTCGCCGCCAGTGGGTGCCAGTGCGAACCCGGAAAGCACCACGCGACCCGTCGTCATCGGCTCCCGTAGTTGCAGCGTCAGCGTCGCGGGCTTCGTGGCCACCGCGTTCGATTGCACCTGCCAGCGATCCAATCCCGCCGCCACGACATCGGTAATTTGCACGCC
>JANXNT010000206.1 GCA_025353985.1 Limnoglobus sp. | reverse complement strand
TTTTGCCAGCAGGTAGTCGATCAGTTTCTGGCCGCCGGCTGCGTTGGGTGCGTGGTTGATGAGTGCGATCGTGTTGGGAATGTACAGCACGCCGAGTCGTGGATAGTCGGGGTGTGGCTCGCGGTCGGGGAAGATCATCGCGACCGGTTTGCCTGCGAGAATCTCGATCATCGCATCGTCGCTGTCGGTCAGGCCGATGGCGTATTCGCCGCTTGCCACCTTCACCGCCACTTGCTTGTTCCCCGCCACAATCTGCACATCATTCGCCTGTAAATCTAGGTAAAATTGCTTTGCGCGCTCGTTGCCGAGCACCTCGAACAGACAGGCCGCCTGCGTTGCGGTGGTGCCGAACATTGGCTTTGCCATCGCGATTTGGCCACGCCATTTCGGGTTCATCAAGTCGAACAATCGCTTCGGTCGTGCATCGTCCGCCACGCGATTCGTGTTGATAATTAGCACCCGTGCCCGTGCCGCGAAGGCTTGCCACGTGCGATCTTTACCAACCGTCCACGCGGGGAAATCGACCGCACTCGGCGACGCATATTCGGCATACGCACCGGCGCGTGCGAGGCGGATCGTCGCGAGGATTTCGTTGTTCCAGTGGACATCGCAGCGCGGTCGGCGCATCTCTGCGAGCAGTTCCGCCGCCAGCCCCACGGACTTATTCGCCTCGGTGTCGAACTTCGGCGCGATCGCCAATTTCGCTTGCCGCGTAAACTCTGCAAACAGCGGTTCGGCAAACTCGCGATCTTGCGCCGAGTACAGCACCACGCGATCCGCCGCCGGCGTGCAACCCGCAAACAACAGCACCACAAACGCGAAGGATTTCATTTGCACAATTCCCCGTTTCGCCGCGCCGCGCAGTCCTCGGAGCGAAGCGCGGGCTTCGATGTCCATTGGATACGTTTTGTTAGCCCGACGCGCTAGCGAGGGAGTTGTGGCGAGTCGGCGAGACGCGACTCAAAACCGACATTCCGGGCGTATGAACTGTCGTGTTTCGAAGACTCACCACGACCCGCGATCGCAGCCGTTTGAATGTCCTCCCTCGCTAGCGCTTCGGGCTAACGGGGATGGATCGTCTGACTGGTAACGTCTCATTTTCGACTGCGCGAAGTATACATAAGAAAGTAAGAACCATTGGGCTTCGATGCCTCGGATGTCGCACGTTGGTCACGAGAGTTTCCGCCCCGCGCTTCGCTGCGCAAAGCCTACGCGGCGCGGCTAAACGAAGAGTTTACCCGAGTTGGAAAATCTCTTTCACGTTGTCGCGTAACAGGCGGGTGCCGAGCGCGACGGCTTCGGTTTCGGTTAGGCGGCCGGGGCGGACGAACTCATCCGCGATGGTGTTGGCCAAAATGCGGCGATACATGCTGTATTTGGGCAGCACGAATTCGAGCTTGTAGGCGTCCGAGTAATAGCCGATGAGCTTCGTTTTTGGGACGCATTGTAGGCGTTCGCGGAGATCGCTGCCGATGTATGCGGGGATGTTCGAGTACCACCAGTGGCCGTTCGGCACGACGTTCGGGAAGATCCACGAGTACGCCACGAGTTCCTGATTCTGCCCGCTGGTGAGTACCGAAACGGGAAATGTCACTTCCGGGAATGCGTTGAACAATTCGCGATATTGAATGAGCGAGCAACGGCGATCGAAGAGATCTTGCCCCTGATGGACGCCATTTTCGTAGACGCGGCGGTTGACGCCGATCATCAAGTCGAACGGCAGCCCGAATTCGCGGCAGTTCTCGGCGAGCATCCAGAAGATGCGGTTGCCATCTTCGCTTGGCGTGAACTCTGGCGGCAAGGAAATCGCGCACGCTTTCGCGCCTTTTGCGACAAAACGCTCGAATAACGCGCGAATCGCCTTGCGCAAGTTCGGCCCATCGCCCGCATCGATACCCGTCACCGCCGCCAAACGCTCGCGAACCCCCACGCTCAGGAACTGGAAAACCAGCGTATCGGTTCGCAAACACGGCACATATTTGTCCGTGTCGAAGCCATCGAGCGAGTCGTCGAACTCGTTCGTCAAGAAGATCTTTTCGAGGTTCGTTTTGGCGAACACCCGTTGTTCCCAATCGGCGGCGGCGAAATGCTTCAGCGACGCATCGAACAGGGTATCGGCGTCGGCGACGGTGACGCGGGTGCCGGTGAAGCCGAGGAAGTGGCGGGCGATCTCGACGAACCAGCCGTACTGGGCGGTGTTGTCGTAGCGATCCATGTGGCGAATGATCTCGCGGCAGCGTTCGCGCGGGTCGGCATCCTTCGCCAGGAGCTTCTGCGACATGCCCGCCGAGTGAGCGAGTTCGGTGTAGTAGTGGTAACCGAGAATGTCGTCGAGCGACTTCGAGACTGGCGAAAGCGGGTCGATGTGCGAGTGTGGGTCGATCAGCGGAACAGCTTCGAATGCGGCCGTCAGCGATTGAATCAGACCATCGGAAGCCATGGTAAAAGTTCCGGTGAGTTTGTCGAATTTACCGAAGTTGTGTCTTACGCGGGCCGGTAAAAATTGCAAACTCCGATTCGACGCCCAGCCCCGTTCGCGCGAAAAGTGCTATATTTGCAGCGAATATCGTCGTTGTGCCGATGATTCCGCAACGATTGGCATCGGTCGTGCATTAGGGATATATCGTCTGACGCGGTTCCCCCAACTGCGAACAGATGATGCGAGATACGCCCGGTGAGCCTTCCCCCAAGGTCGCACCAACCCCCCAGTGGCGTCTCTCGCATTCGAAGCGGACTGGCCCGTTCCCCCAACGGGCCACGCCTGACGGACGCATGTCATTCTCATTCCCCCCGCCACTCCGCCGTTCCCCAACGGCGGAGTTGCTCTTTTTACTGGCCAACGAAATCTCGCCGAATCTCGTTACACTGGCAGTGCCCAATCGTTTCACTGGAGCAATCGCGATGATACGCTGGATCCTTTGCATCGGCCTCTGCATGACGGGCGAAATGGTTGCGTTAGCCCAAGACGCGAAGCCGTCCTCAGACCCCGTGGCCGACACCGTTGCGAAACTGCGTCAGCCATTAAAACTCAATCAGGAACTCAACGGCATGGCGTTGAAGGATCTGATCGCGATCATGGAAAAGGATCACAAACTCAAGTTCATCGTTGATGAGATGGCGTTCAAGTCTACTGGAGAAACGGCGATACTCGATAAGAAACTGACGATCAAACAATCGGTAGGCGGACTTCGTGTCGGCAAGGCGCTCGGCATTATGCTTACAAGCACTCAAGCCACGTACATCGTACACAAAGACCACATCGGGATTGTGCCGGTTCCAGAAGGAGAAACCATCGTGCGCGTGACCGGCGTTTACAAGGAACGGCCGCTCAACGAGGTGCTTGCGGAGATCGCCGACGATCACGATGTGACGATCCTCGTCGCCCCGCAATCGGGCGATGCCCGGATGACGTTCATCAACTCGCGCCTTCTGAACGTGCCGCTCGAAAGTGCGATCGAACTGCTGGCGGTGCAGGCCGATCTCCGGGTGGTCAAACGCAAGGGTGCATTCTTGATTACGGGCAAGGACCACGCCAACGAACTGAACGAAGAAACGCACAACAACGCAATCCGAAAGATTGAACTCGAAAGCCTACGCTCCGGCAACCCGCCGAAACCGGCACCGGTGAAATAACTAAGTTCATCCGTCGAGGCGAGCCTTTTTTATGCGACCCATCGTGCCAATCAAACGTTAGAAACACAATCACTGTCGAAGCGCCTCTTGGCGCGTCTAAACTGGAGGTATGGCGTTCCGGCGGCTTGCTCTACGTTCTTTTGCTCGTTTCCGTTAAGATTGCCATCCGGATGACAACGCCGAACGGGAAACGGGCAGGATTGGCCATGATCGAACTTCACGATGCGACGAAAACCTACGAGCAAGGTCGCCGTGTGGTGAACGCCGTGCGCGGGGTGACGATGTCGGTGACGGGTGGCGAATTCGTTACGATTATGGGGCCATCGGGTTCGGGCAAATCGACGCTGATGCACCTCATGGGCGCGCTCGACACCCCATCGACGGGCCGGGCCATTTTCCAGGGACAGAACCTGCAAGCGATGTCGGATTCGGAGCGATCGTTGTTGCGACGCACGCGGATCGGCTTCGTGTTTCAGGCATTCAATTTACTTCCCACACTGACCGCAGCCGAGAATGTGGCGTTGCCATTGTTGCTCGGTGGAACGGCGCGACGGCTAGCGATGGCGCGGGCCATCGAGTGCCTACAGAACGTCGGATTAGACCCACGTAAAGACCATTACCCCGAAGAATTATCCGGCGGCGAGATGCAGCGTGTGGCGGTGGCACGGGCGTTGATCGCCGACCCGGATGCGGTGCTTTGCGATGAGCCGACGGGGAATCTCGATACGGCCACGAGCCGCGATATCCTCGAACTCTTATCGAAGTTACCCGCGCCGAATCGGCGGGCGGTCATCTTGGTGACGCACGATCCGTCGGCGGCGGCGTATGGTACGCGGCTCGTGAAAATCCGCGATGGCGTGATCGAATCCGACGAACCGGTGCGAAGGTAAAATCCCCAATGGCGACGATGCCTTGCCCGCTTTGCGGCACGCGAGTTGGTATTCCCCCCGATGCGGTCGTCGATCAGCGGATCACCTGCCCGGCGTGCGAAAATGAGTTCGTGCCACCGCATTTGAAAGCCGAAAATCGACCGGGCGCGAAGAAGCGTCCCCCGCCGCCGAAGCCCGTTCCGAGCAGCGATTCCGGAACGTTCGCGATGCAGGAACCCGACCTCCCGAAGAAACCAAAGGCGCGCAAAGACGAAGACGAGGAGTTCGAACGCAGGCCGTCGCGCCGAACTCGACGCAGCCACAACTACTACGAATCGGATACCGAACGCACCGAATCGGCGGAGAACGAGGAAGGTCCGATCACGAAAGTCGTTTACGTGATCGTCCTCGCCTTCGTGCTGCTACTGGGGTTGCTCGCGATACTCCGCGGGTAAAATTTTCACCGTCTCGAAAGTGCCCATGCCGCCGCTTTATCGTTTGCTCAGCGTTCGCTATTTGCTGCACCGTTGGGATCGCGCGGCCCTCATTATCGCGAGCATCGCACTCGGAGTGGCCACGCTCGTCTCATCGCGCATCCTCACGCAATGCATCGAAACCGCAGCGACCGAAACAACGACCCCGCTTAAGCGATCCTCCGATCTGTTCGTTCACAACGGCGAGGTTGGCGTGCTGCGTTCGGTGGCGGACGAACTCCGCAACGCGAACGTGCCGGGGGTGGCATCGGTACAGCCTCTCGTATACGAACGCATCTCGTTGCCGGGCCTCGATGATCGCTCGGCGGTGCTGATTGGCACCGAACTTTCGTTCCAGCTTCTCGGTGGCGAAAATACGCTGAAAGTGAAAGTCGAAGCGACGCGCGAAGGCCCGCTGTTTCAACTGGCGCTCGTATACGCGGCCGTGAAAGCAGGGAAGTTTACCGAGGCATCGGAGATTTACGACCGCATTCCGGGGCGGCTCATTATCGTGAGTCGGGCGCTGTACGAAGAGCGAAAACGCCGCGGCGCGTCCGGCACGCCGATTGTCGTGCGGTTCGGTAGCCGCGATATTTCGTGCCTGCCGATTGGCGTTGTCGATGTCGAAGACGATTCGCCGCTCGCCACGCTCGGCAAAAACTTCGTCGGCATGGAGATCGGCCAAGCCGCTCGGTTCGTCCGCTCTGGCCCGGCCCCTGCAGCGGCGGCGGTCGGCGGCGCGATGATCGAAACCGTCTGGGATGCCGCATTCCCGCAGCGTGTGAATCGCATCGATCTCTTCTTCGATCCCGCCACCGCGTCGAAGCTCAAACCCGATGACATGGCGGTGACAGTCCAGAACATCGTCGGCGGTCGCGGCAAGACTTACACCCAGGAAACGCAGGGGCAATCGACGCAAGAGATCGTCAACGGCTTCCAGGTTGGCTTCCTGCTCTGTTCGCTCGGCGCGATGATCGTCGGGTTGTTTCTCGTTTACAACGCGCTATCGGTAACGGTCGCCGAGCGTCGCCACGACATCGGCATTTTGCGGTCGATCGGCGCGACGCGCTGGCAGATCATTCGACTATTTACGATTGCCGCCGTCTTGCTCGGCGTCATCGGGGCCGCGTTCGGCGTGCCACTCGGCATCGCGATGGCACGGCTGACGCTCAACGAATTCCGCGAGGAACTCGGCTCGATTTTCTTGAACCCCGAAGTCGATCCCGGCTCGCCATCGCTGGCGACGCTCGGCTTCGCGATGCTTGCGGGCGTGCTCACGTCGTTAATCGCCGCGCTGGTACCGGCACTGCAAGCGGCGTCGGATGAACCCGCCGATGCCGTCCGCCGTAGCGCGGACAATGTCCACGGCCCGTGGCAGATCGCGCACAAAGTGACGTGTGCCACACTGATCGCCGGTGGCGTGGCGTTAGTTTTATCGCGGCACGCGCTACCTCACCGCGTCGGTGCGTTCGGCGGAATGATGACGACGCTGATCGGATTATTACTGGCGGCCCCGATCATCGTCGGCGTGCTGGTGCGGCTCGTGCAACCGGTGCTGCGTCGCGTGTTACCGATCGAAGCGCGGCTCGCGGCGGACAATCTCATCCGCTCGCCGGGCCGCACGGGTGTCGTCATCGGCGCGCTCGGTGCGGGCGTCGCCGTGATGATTCAGACGGCCGGCGTAGGCAAAAGTAACGAAGTCCCCGTAACGAAGTGGCTATATGAGTTGGTGCAGGCCGAGCATTTCGTGTTCGCGGGGAACCTCGCATCGGCGACGAGTTCGCAGGCCCCGATGGAACCGCACGTGCCGCTGGAATTGGCAAAGTTGCCGGGCGTCGAACGCGCGACGGGGTTGCGGTATGTTCGCCCCGAATACAACGGCACCGTGATTTTCATGACCGCTGTCGACGTTGCGCCATTCGCCGATGCCACGCAGAAACGCGCGCCGTCGGGATTGCCGGAACTCGACAAGCTCCGGAAAATTGCGGGCCGTCCGGAGGTCGTCATTTCCGATAACTTCACGCTGAAACACGGCATCAAACCGGGCGACACCATCGTACTGCCGGGGCCGAACGGGCCGGTGAATTTGCTCGTGGCCGATTCGATGATCGATTATTCGTGGAGCCGCGGCTCGTTGATGATCGACCGTGCCGTGTACGCGAAACTGTTCCGCGATGAGCGCGTCGATGTTGCCCATGTCTTTATGAACGACCCCAACGATGCGGTCGCGATCGATCGTTTGAAATCGTACGTGGCGGACCGCGGCTTGTTCACCGTGAACAACAAAACGATCCGCACGTTCTTCACCGACCTCATCGACCGCGTCTACAAGCTCGCGTATTTGCAGCAAATCATCGTCGGTATCGTCGCGTCGCTCGGCGTCGTCACGGCGCTACTCATTTCGGTGTTGCAGCGCAAACGCGAACTCGGATTGCTCCTCGCTGTCGGCGCAACACCGGGGCAAGTGATCCGTTCGGTACTCGCCGAAGCCGCACTCATGGGCGTGTT
Organism: Limnoglobus sp.; assembly: GCA_025353985.1. Classification (GTDB taxonomy): domain Bacteria; phylum Planctomycetota; class Planctomycetia; order Gemmatales; family Gemmataceae; genus Limnoglobus. The sequence goes on along the minus strand of JANXNT010000206.1, from coordinate 2,983 downwards.
CGGAACCGTACTCGGCGTGCTATTCGGGCTGCCAATGCAGTGGTACGTGTTGCAAGTCGTGATGGTCGAAGAGTCCGGCTTCTCGTTCGATTTGCTCGTACCGTGGCGTCAGACGATCCTGATCTCCATCGGTGCGATCAGCATCGCCACACTCGCGGGCCTGCTGCCAGCACTACACGCGGTGCGAATGCGCATCCCCGACGCAATCGCTTACGAGTAAGGTTTTACACACGAATTCGGTATTATCTCCGTGAGACCCTTTCACGGAGTTTTAATATGATTTGCCGACGGTTCCTGCCGTGCGCGATGCTCGTTTCGATGCTCGGTTGTGCGAAAGCACCGCCTCCCGTTCAACCCGCCGAACCGCCTATAGTGACGGTGACAAACCCACTTGAGCAAGATCTCGAATCGTACACCGAGTTCACCGGTCGCCTCCGTGCGGCACGCGAAGTCGAAATTCGCGCACAGGTGAATGGCTACTTAAAGAAGGTGCACTTCACCGATGGCGCACTGGTGAAAGCGGGCGACGTGCTGTACGAAATCGACCCCGAGCCGTACGAAGCGGCACTGAAGAGCGCGCTGGCAACGGTCGAAAAGACTAAGGCTGACATCGCCACCGCAGAGTCTCAGTATCGTCAGGCCGCGTCGGAATTCGATCGTGCGGAGAAAACGAAGGCCGCGTTGAGTGCAGAGGAATTCGATAAGCGCAAAACAACAAAGGAAGCGGCAGAGGCGGCTCGAACATCGGCGAAAGCCGCGACCGGTTCGGCAGAGGCGGCCGTGGATAAAGCCCGATTCGACCGCAAGAATTGCACGATCCGCGTCGAGATCAAGGATATCGAAACGAAAGTGAACGCCGGTGAGGATAAGCCCATACTGGCGCGTGTTTCGCGCACGCTGATTACCGAAGGCAATCTCGTTCAGGCCGGACAGACACTCCTTTGCAAGATCACCTCGACCGACCCAATTCACGCTTATTTTGACGCCGACGAACGCACTTCGCTGATGTATCAAAATCTCGTGGCCAAAGCCGAAATCCCTGATCCGCGTACGACGAGCACGCCGTTAAAGTGTTGGATTGGCAGGCTCGACGACGATGGTTACCCGTATGCGGGGTATGTCGATTACATCGCGCCCGAGATCGTTCGTGGCACAGGCAGCCGCGAAGTCCGCGCGGTCTTCCGGAACCCGCCGCCGAACTTTCAACTCTCGCCAGGAAACTCGGTGCGCGTCCGCATCGAGGCAGGCAAGGCGAAGAAATCGATCACCGTGCCGGAGATCGCCGTCGGTAGCCAGCAACGGCAGAAGTTCGTTTACGTCGTCAACGAAAAGGACGAAGTCGAGTTCCGCGCCGTGGTCCTTGGCCCGCTTCGCCAGGTCGACCGCGTCTCTACTCAGATCGTCGAATCGGGGCTGACCGCGAAAGATCGCGTCATCGTCAACGGGTTGTTGCGAGTGCGACCCGGTGTGAAAGTGAACCCGAAGGTTGCCGGCTCGTAACGATTTTTCCCACCGAAATCTGGAAAGACGACACGCTATGTTCGCACTCTTTTTCACGCGCCGTCCGGTGTTCGCGATGGTGCTGTCGATCGTGACGGTCCTCGTCGGCGTGCTCGCGTTGACGGTGTTGCCGATCGCGCAATATCCGAACGTGGTGCCGCCGCAGGTCGTCGTCACTGCGATCTACCCCGGTGCCGATGCCAAGACGGTTTCCGACACCGTAGCCGCGCCGATCGAAGAACAAATCAACGGTGTCGAAAACCTCCTCTACATGGAATCGCAAAGTACGAACGATGGTGCGATGCGGCTCGTACTCACGTTCAAAGTCGGCACGAATCCGGATCAGGCGCAGGTGCTCGTTCAGAATCGCGTCTCGATTGCCACACCGAAACTACCAGACGTCGTAAAGCAAATCGGCGTCGTGACCAAGAAGCAGTCGACGGCAATTTTGCTCGTTGTGACGATGTTCGCCGATGAAGACCCCGCGACGAAGAAGGCGAAGTTCGAGCAGTTGGAGGTGAGCAATTATGCCAAAATCAACGTAAAAGACGAGCTTGCGAAACTCGACGGCGTCGGCGATGTCTTCATGTTCGGTGAACGCGAATACTCGATGCGCGTCTGGCTCGATCCGAACAAGATGGCCGATTTTCAACTGACGGGCCCAGAGGTCGTTCAGGCAATTCGGACGCAGAATCAGCAAGTGGCGGCCGGGCAGATCGGCGCGCCACCGGCCCCAACAGGGCAGTCGTTTCAACTCGTCCTCACGACCCGCGGGCGACTACCCGACGAAAAGGCGTTCGAAAATATCGTTGTCAAATCTGGTCCTGCCGGCGAGCAACTCGTTTACCTCCGCGATGTCGTGCGCGAAAAGAACGGCGTCGAATTCGGTGCGCGAAGTTACGACAGTTCGACGACACTCGATGGTCGTCCCTCGGTCGGTATGCCGATCTTTCAGTTGCCCGGCGCGAACGCCTTCGACACCGCGCGGCTCGTCCGTGCGAAGATGATCGAACTCCAAGCCCGCTTCCCCGACGGCATGAAATATTCGATCGTCTTCGACCCGACCACCTTCGTGCAAGCCTCGGTCGAGGAGGTCGTTAAGACGCTTTTCGAGGCGATCGCGCTCGTGGCCATCGTCGTATTGCTCTTCCTGCAAAACTGGCGAGCGGCGTTAATTCCGATGCTCGCGGTGCCCGTTGCCCTCGTTGGCACGTTCGCGGCGTTAGCCGCACTCGGGTACTCGATCAACAACCTGACACTGTTCGGATTAGTGTTGGCCATCGGTATCGTCGTCGACGATGCAATCGTTGTCGTCGAGGCCGTCGAGGTGAACCTTGCGAAGGGCATGATACCGCTCGCAGCGACCGAACAAGCGATGCGTGAAGTCGGCGGGGCGATCATTGGCGTCTCGCTAGTGCTCGTCGTCGTGTTCGTACCGTGCGCGTTCATACCGGGGCTTACGGGGCAGTTCTTCCGGCAGTTC
>JANXNT010000116.1 GCA_025353985.1 Limnoglobus sp. | reverse complement strand
CGCGTGCATCATGTTGGCAGCGGGGCTGATCAAAACGATCAACTTGCTCATCCTCATCGGCTACCTCATGTTCGGGCTGGTCGGCCTGAACGCCTGGCTCGCGTGGCGTTCGGCACACCGCGTCAGCGTCGCCCGCGCAATCGCGATCCCGGGCTTTGCGGGCCGCGAGTCCGTGCGGGCCGCCATCGTCACGAACGATGCGGACAAAGGCGCATCGATCACGATTCTCGAAACTTCGGCAATTCATTCGGCCGAAGTATTCGTCCCCGCACTGCTACCCAACGAGACGCGACGGATATCGACGACGATCCATCCGCAGGTGCGCGGCCGTTACGAGACATCGCCGATTTCGATCATCGCCGGTTACCCGTTTGGGTTAATCGAATATATCTTGCCCGCCGAGCCATCGGTCACGCTGACGGTGTTGCCGGCGATCGGTTTGGTAAACTCGGGGAAACTCCGGCGCTGGTTGATCCGCACGGGTGCCGGCGACAATCACATTCGCCGACCGCTACGCAGGCAGTCGAACCAAGGGGCCGACGTGCGGGGCGTGCGGGCGTATCGGCCCGGCGATTCGCCGCGCGATATCCACTGGCGCACGACGGCACGCCGCAACGAACTGATGGTACGCGAGTACGACAGCACCGAGCCACTCGATGTGCTAATGGTCGTCGAAGTCTGGGTTCCGCCATCGCCCACAGCGGAGGATATCGAACGCGCGGAATCCGCACTGAGCTTGGCCGCCAGTGTATTTTGGTCGTGGTGCCACAGCGAAGAACAACCCGAAGCGACGCTCGTTCTTGCCGGTTCCAAAGTCTGGCGAAGCGGGCGGGCGAGCGATGGATTCGGCCTCGAAGCACTCGGACTATTAGCCGACGCGCCGCTATCGAACGCAACGAATCTGCTGCCACTCGACGCACTCCGACGGCGCTCGAACCGGTGCGCGCGGCTATTAATCACGAGTAATCCGAACACGACACTGGCGATGGAACTCAACGCGGCCACCGGCGTGCCGTTCGTGACCGTCGGCCCCGCATCGCCGATGGCCTGGTACGAGCCACCAACCGGGAAGTAACGAGGGCGAGTGATGCCGACGGATTTTGCGTTTCGACTCAGCACGTATCTGACACTTGCGCTTGGCTGTATTTGCCTCGGTTACTCCGAGTGGGACTACTTGCCGGAAGTGACGTTCTTCACGGGCGTCGTTACGATACTTATGGTTGTGGCGTTCTTTCGTGCGGACCGCAAGGGTATCGAACTTTCGTTGTCGGCGGCGAACCGCCTCGGTGCGGCCATCGGTGCGATTGCCTTCATCTGGATCGTGATTCATTATCGCCGCCCGGATAGTCTCATCAACACGCTCCCCTGGCCGGCGGGTGGGCTGCCGTTCCTTGCGCCGCTGCTCATGATCCTCGTGCCTGCGAAACTGTTCCGCCCGAAGCACGTCGGCGACTGGTGGGCGTTGCAAGGGGTTGGTCTCGTGTCGGTTGGGTTGGCGAGTTCGCTGTGCGAAGATCTCGGCTTCGTCGTCCTCGTTACGCTATACTGCCTCACGGGTGTCTGGAGCCTGACGCTGTTTTACATCCGTCGCGCCGCGGGCCACGTGGCCCCGCCGCCGGTGGTCGTCGACGATTCGGGATTCGGAACGTGGGTCAGCCCGGCGGCGTGGTTCCGCGCGATGTTCCCGCCGCGCTCGCGGCCCACTGTTGCAGAGCCGTTCGCAGGTATCGGCAAGCCCAGCCACACGGAACGCCTCGGTCGCTCGCACTTCTTTCGCTCGGTTCGCTGGCTTGCGGTCGGCGTCGTCGCGGCGCTGCCGTTATTTTTCCTGACGCCGCGAAGCAGCACAATGCAGTGGGAGTTGTTCAAATCTCGGCTGGAAACGGGCAGCAGTATGGATGCGCCGGATTTGTCCCGCACGGGCGAGTTGCGCGTGAACACCGAACCGGCGTTCGAAGTGTTTGCTCGCAACACCGACGGCAGCCCGATGAACGATATTCCCGCCGACCAACGCTGGCGTGTGGCAGCCTACACGGAGTATCAGTATCCGCAAGGAAAATGGAGTAAGGGTGGCATTCCGCGCGTTCACGTCGCCTCGCCGGATCAACCGATACCGTACCCGGATAGCCCCTCGCTCGAGTTTCCGAAACTCTGGGACAAACAGTACATCGCCGAGTTCCGCATCGTCGGGAAGATCGCCGGCGCGCCGATCTGCGACCCGGCCGACTACCTCCCGGTTGGCCCGCCGCCGCTCGTTCACGAGACGCCATCGGGGTTCCGCTATTGGGGCCAAATGAACGATGGCTCGTTTTCGCCGCTCGGTTCGCAGATCGGTCGGCCGAATTCGTACTGGCAGATCGTCCACCTACGAAGTACCGAAGGGGAGGAGCCGTTCCACATGTTCCGGCTCGCGGAGCCGTTCTACAATCAAACCGATCCGAGAGCCAAGTTGACCGTTCTGGCACCCGAAAGTCGTATCGGCCAATTCGCAAATCAGTTGATCGACCGCTGGATCCAGGAGGGGCGACTCCCTGCGGAAATCCGCACGGTGCTCAACCCCGTTACGTTGAAGATGAATGAGAATTACCACGAACAAGTCGCCCGAGCATTCCGAGACTACCTCGCATATTCCGGCGAGTTCGAATACACGTTGAACCTGAAACGCAAGGAACGCAAACTCGACCCGATCGAGGATTTTCTGCTGAATACCAAGGCCGGACACTGCGAACGCTTCGCTGCCTCACTCGTGCTTCTACTGCGATCCGTTGGCATTCCCGCACAGTTCGTGCTCGGCTACAAGGGTCGCGATTGGCTCGACGATGGCCACTATGTGGTCAAGCAAGAACACGCGCACGCCTGGGCCGAAGTGCTGATCTCGCGGCCCGCGAAAAGCGAGAAGCCCGAGTCCGGAATTCGCGACTGGTTGTTCCTGTCGCTCGATCCAACGCCCGACGTGACTTCCACGAGCGACAGCGCCGACGATGGCATGTTTTCGGCGAGTCGCCAAGGGCGACGACTGTTCGCCGATTACATCATTGGGTTGAATGCCGAGAGCCAAAAAATCTTGACGAGGAACGTCTCGAACTTCTTCGAAAACAACATCGGCTGGCTCGTCGCGTTGGGAATCGTTCTCGCGATCATCGGCTATGTGGTGCGAGCGTTCGTATTCCGTTCGCGCAACAATCGGGGTGCGATTCTCGACGAAACACCGACCGACCCCGTGCCGTGGTACACGCAAATGATCGCGATACTCACCGCGAAGGGACACCCGTTGCACGCCGGAGAAACGCCGAATGAATACGCCGTGCGCGTGTCGGAAACGCTGAGACTCCAGCCCGAAACCGCAAGCATCGCCGACGTGCCAACGACCGTCACGCAGATTTTGTACGAAGTCCGCTACGGCCAACGCGACTGGACCAACGAACGCAAAACCGTCGCCGAGAGTGCAGTGCAGCGCCTCGCGGCGGCGTTGTAAGTATCAGCAGCTTACGGAAAACACTCTGTAGATGGTTCGGTTCGTAATTCGTGTTACGAATGGTGAATTGGAATAACAGAGGAGAGCGGTTATGCCAGCCACGCGGATCGAAAATGAAGTCAAAATACCGAAGCCATCAGAAATGGAATTAGCGAGAGAAACAAGTCTTCACAAAGGCGACGACCTGCATTCGCAGATCCAAGACGGTCAAGAGCAGATGAACCGCAAGCGATTGGATGCACTCAACGAGTTGACCACTCTGAGCCAAGAGCTTGGCCTTTACGACGACGAACATTGAATGCTCCCATCGTCGTTTGCGATAGGTGTTTGGTTACGATGCCAGACTCCCGAAAACCCGGTTTTCCGGCCTGAAGGGCCGGTTCTACTAGCCCAAGGCAACGCCTTGAGTAACAGCCGCAACAATGTACCGGCCCTGAAGGGGCCGTTCAAGGTCCAACCGTGCAACGACCGATTTGGGCTGCATCGTTGCAAATTTACCGTCAACGAGTGAATCCGACTTGTGGCCTTTCAAAGGCAATCGTCTTGAGATGAGTTGCGACAAAATGACATCACGCGGGCGTTGCACTTTGAACGGCCCCTTCAGGGCCGATTGACATTCCAACACATTCCCCAAGGCGTTGCCTTGGGCTGACAGAACCGACCCTTCAGGCCGGAAGATTGGCATTTTCGAATCGAACCAAAAACAGGATGGCTCGAAAACAGCGTCTAGCACATCATTTGAGGGCAACCCGGTTGCGCCCACGTGACATTGACTCGCGTCACCCTTACGGCGTTTCGATCGTCACCGCCATTACTACGGGCACGGTGGCATCTGGGCCTTTTACGAGGTCGATGCTCTTGATGATGGCGTTGCGCTTTGGCACGATCGCGAGGTAGCGGATCTGTTGCCCGCGGAGTGCGAATGCGAACTCGCTTTGCGGGACATCGACGCGACGGATGTAGTCCGCGAAGTGGATGCCGTTCTTCAGGTCGTGATCTTCGCTCTTCCCGTCGGCGTATTGCAGGCGTACCGTCAGGCTGACGCTACCGCGTTCGCCGTTGGGGAAGGCCCAACCGCCGACGCCGCTTAGGAAGTGGATCGCCTTTGCGGCGGTGTTGCACGGCAACGTGACCGACTTCGGCATGGTGGCCGGCGTGACGCCGCTCGTGCTGTGGAACATGATCGCATTCTTCTGTTTGTCGCCGTTCGGATCGACGAGGTAGAACGGGATCGCCTTAAAGAGTTGTGGCTTCCAGTCCTTGAAAATCAGCTTCTCTGCATCGTAATCGACGCCGTTAAACATCCCCTTGGTGCTCAGGATCGTTGCGTATTTGTCGAGCGGGATCGGCACGAAGCGGCCCTTCTGCGTCAGGAATTCCATCAGGTCGGTTAGCTCTTCGACCTTCATCGTTTTCTC
>JANXNT010000113.1 GCA_025353985.1 Limnoglobus sp. | reverse complement strand
TTTGCCGCGTCGATCATCGGCATCGCGACATCGTAGCCACGGAAATTTCCCGTAAAACCGCGTTGCCGAGCGATGGGTAAGAGCGCACCGTAGCCGCATCCGTAGTCGCCCAAACTGGCGGTGGTGTCATCGCAGACTCGCAACAACTCGCGGAAGCGGACGGCCTGCGAATCGGCCGAATTCCAGTCGACGCCACGCGGCGTTGTGCCGTGTTCGGCCAACTTCTGCGAGTAATACTCCGCGACCTTACCCGGCACGTCGGTAGGCATGTCCGCCTCCATTAGGGGCATCGAAAATTTGCCGAATGATCGTCGCCGGTCGGCGTTTGGCTTCAGCGTAGACTTTGCCCAAATAGATGCCAATGACGCCCTGACAGAAGATCGTCAGCCCGCCGAGCAACCAAACGCTGACGATCAGCGATGGCCAACCCGCCTGAAATTCGCCACCGCGAATCACCCACGCGGTTAGCAAGCTGATCGCAGCGAAACCGGCGAGCGACGAAATGGCTAACCCAAGATAGAAAATCATCCGCAACGGCGTCGCGCTGAACCCCGTGACCGCGTTCACCAACAGTTCCATTTTGCGTCGAAGATCGTACACCGACGTCGGCTTTCGGCCTTTCTCCACAGGCATCGGCACCTGTTTGAACCCCGTGCGTGCCCACAGCCCCGCGATCACAAATTCGACTTCCGGATGCAACAACAGCGCATCGACGTAGCGTCGCGACATCAGCCGAACTGTCATAAGATTCGCAGGGATCGGGTTTGGCGAAAGGGCATTAAAAATCGCGTAGAACGCACGCCCGCAGAACCGGTCGAACGCCCCACCCGTCCGGCTCGCTTGCACGCCATAAACCACGTCCGCATCGGTTCGGGTCAACTCGTCGGTAAAGGCGTTCACCAACTCGGGCGGTTCTTCGAGGTCGCAGTCGATGAGAAAAATCCGTTCGCCTGTCGCGTGCTGTAGCCCCGTCATCATCGCGGGGTGATGGCCGAAATTTCGCGACAAATCGACGATGCGAATTCGCGGGTCCGATGCTTGCAATTCGAGTGCGACCGTCAGATCGTCGTCGGGCGAGCCATCGTTCACGTAAATGAACTCAACGCAATCGCTGACGCGATCTGCGGCGATGGCTACCCGTGCATGAAACGCGGCGAGATGCCGGGCCGAACGGTAGAGCGTGCTTACGACGGAGAGCCGCATAACGCCTCCGTTTGCAAGTATTTCGGCGAATCCGGCCCCATGTGGAACAGCACATCTAGTGCGCTCACGGCATGTTCGAACGGCGGATGGTGTTGCGGATATTCGGGGTAACCGCCGTACGATTTCCACTCGACCGACACTCCGGCCACCTCGAATGCTGCGACGTTCAGGTACGCCTTTGCGGCCGGGCCGGACCAATATTCGCTGGCCCCGATTTGCTTGCAGATCGAAAGCAGACGCAACGACGGATCGGGTTCGGACAAGTCGTATTCGCTGTCCCAAAGTATCGGCGTGTGAATGTCGAACTGACGACACAAGTACACGAGTAACGTCCGATTCACGTCGCTCAGATTCGGCCCGAATGAGGCATAGATCGCCCGCAGTTCCTCGGCATATTGGCGAAAATACGGGGCCTTCCCGTAGGCATGTTCCAGCGTTCGCCAATGTACCCGTGCCCACTCGGGGTCGCTCACAGCCGTCTCGCGGATCGTCTGATGATACTTCCCTTTTACCTCGACAGGCACCGTTAGCCATTGCACCCCGGCAGCGGTTTTGATGCGGTTCCGGTTCCGCCAATCGCGCCGTGTGTATTGCACCGAATCGTAAAGCACGAAGCGATCCATCGAGCGAATCAGGTCGAAATACCCCTTCCACGGCAGGTAATTCGATTGCGAAATGGCACAGCGTAGGCTCATGGTGCCACCGCCACTGGCACGGCTGTCACGCGCAAAAGGATGATCGCAAACCGGTACTCGCCCGCGCCGCTATTGCGAGTTTCCACGACTTCCAACGTCACGCCAACCGTCGCCATCGAAGCCTTCGCGGCGAATTCCGGATTCGAGTGATTCGAGAACACCACGATGGTTTGCCCCACCCGCAGCGGCGTCCCCGTCACGCCTTGCACCGGCCCCCACACTTTCGGGAAACACGGGTTGATCATTCGCAGGCCCCAGCCATTCAAACACGCGAGGTTATCGAACAACACGCCGTTCGGTTCGTCCATGTCGAACCACGCCAACGCCAGGCGTTGCGGGTCCAGTTTCTGCATATCTTGCATGGCAGTGTGAATCGCGAGGAAGGTCGCAGGCCGCTCGGATACTAGCGCATCGCAACGGTTTAGTCGGCAACTCTCCACGATCTCTTTCCGTTGCGAATTGGCCATGCGAAACTGTTGGTTACACGCGAAATCCGCGATGCCAAATAGCAGAATCGTCGTTGCGGCCACGGTGCAATACGCACGCGCTGAGAGTCGCCCCAACCACGTGCCCCACTGCGTGCCGAGCGCCAACATCGACAGTGGCACGAGTAGTGGCGTGGCGTAAAACCAGTTCTGCAAGAAGGAAACTTGCGGTTTCGATTCGAAGTACGCCAAACCGGATACCGCAAGTAGCAAATGGATTTGGAACCAGACCGTCGCTGCCGATCCTCGTCTGGAAAACAAGCACCAAATGAGCGAGCTGAGTAACGCAACGGCTGGCAATACCAGCCACACCGCGTGTGGTAGCCAACTCGCAACGGGTGCCTTGAAGACGTTCGCACCGGATGCTTTACCAGCGAACGTAACTGACGGAGCGAGGAACCAAAACGGCCCGCCAATCGCAATATGGAACGCCCCGAGTGCGACGATGAGTCCGAGCGCCCCCAGCACGAATAACGCGGCCGAGGTGAGTGTCGAATGATTGCGGTTCACAAGCAGATAATGAAACACGATGCCGGGTACGAACACGACGTAAACGAGGTTGGCGACAACGAGCGCCGACGCCGCGATGCCAGCACCGATGGCCCAAACTTGCCACCTCGTGGAGGTGGATGCACGTGTTCCACACATCAGTGCCAGTAGGTGGTAGACGCAGCCATAGCCATCGGTGTAATCGGACGCGATGGCTAGCTGAAAGAAGCCGTGGCCACCGAGCACCAGCGCCGCCAGAAAGCCCGCTCGCCGGTTCGATGCAACAGACACAACATTTAACAAACTGAACACGCCAGCGTAGTACAAAAGCAGATGCAGAACGATGTTCGCCGCAATCGGTGGCAGGGCAGAATACACCAACCAGCCGGGTATCGTGACAGTTAGCCGCGATGAATAATAATCATTGGCGAACAAGTTTTGGGCAGCGGGCAGATCGATGTAGCAGCCGTGATAGAGCCAAGAATCGTGCTGTAGGGGCGGGTAAAATCGCTCCGGTGCGAGCGCATAGATCGCGAACGGCAACGCCAATAACGCGAGCATGTCCCAGGCCAACCGACGCAAGGGTCGTGGCTTTTCTGCGTCGTTGAGCGTCAACATCATTCCCCCGTTGCGTGAGCCTGGAACGCATAACGGGGATCGTCTGTTATGACAAGAGCAACCTACTTCGCCAACGACACGCAGACGATCTCGGCGTCGTTGCGCACGATTGCGCACCGGTTCGCGAATGCGGGGTGCGTCCAGACGACTTTGCGACCGCGTGCCATCGTGTTGGTGGGATCGAGGATGTGCGCGCGATCGATTTCCTCGTAGCCCTTCGGCGACAGTTTCGCGATAATCAAGTCGCCTTGTTCGTTGAACAGGAAATATCGGTCGGCTTGTTTCACAATGAACGCATGGCCCCAACGCTCGGTCTGCGTGTCGGGTTCCGGGTTGGCGGCCACCTTCGCAGATGTGAGCTTTCCGCGGGTGGCAGTCATATTGGCCCAAACTCGCGTTCCCGTTTCGGCCTGAATGCAACGCAACTGCCCGTGGCTGCACACGCCGTAAATCTGCGTGCCATCCACCACCGGCGTGGTCATGATCGAGTGCAAATCTTCGGTCACGTTCGGCATCTCGCCCCTGCCCTTCCCCTTCCAAACGATCTTCGCAGCATCCGCACTCACTTCGACGAGCATCGATCCGTTATAGAACGAAGTCACGAAGACGCGGTTCGCCCCGACCTGGATTGGCGTCGGGGCCGTGAGTGCCGCTTTCACTTCGAATGGCACCGCCCACAATCGCTTGCCAGTCGTGGGGTTCAACCCAACGAGTGCCCGCGAATGCCAGACGATGAGTTGCCGCACGCCGCCGAGTTCCATGATTACGGGTGGGCTGTAACCGAAATCGCCCTCGCAACTTTGTGACGACCAGATTTTCTCGCCGGTCTTTTTATTCAACGCGACCACCAATTGATCGGTTCCGCCACCAACGCAGATCAAAGCCTCGCCATCGATCAGCGGGTGACACGCGAACCCCCATACTGGTACTTTCGCTTCGAAGTCTGCAACGAAGTTTTTCTTCCACACGACCGTGCCATCGGTCGCGTTCAGGCAGTGAAGATCGCCCATCGCGCCGAGTGTGTAGACGCGGTCGCCATCGATCGTCGGAGTGCAACGTGGTCCAGCCGAGTAGCTGATTTGGTACGCACATGGGTATTCGTGCTTCCAGATCGCATCGCCCGTGTTGGCGTCGAGTGCCACAACCCGCTCGGTGCCACCCACCTTTAAGCTGCGATCGAACGGGTTCGTCGATGTTTTCGCACCGGCTTCCACGACGCGATCCATCGCGAAGACTTTGCCATTCGCCACGGCCGGGCCGGAGTAGCCGATGCCGATCGGCTTCTTCCAAAGCACCTTCGGCCCCTCTTTTGGGAAGGTATTTAAAATGCCGTCTTCGCGCCAGATGCCATCGCGTTTGCTGCCGAGCCACTGCGGCCAGTCTTCTGCACGCAGGTTCGACAACCCAACCGCCGTTGCAATCACAACCCACAATATCCGCACCATGCGACTTCCCCTGAATTCCACAGTCGATTCGGACGGCTGCGAGATTTGTTCTCGGTGGCGTCCGGTTGCTGCCGGTCTACGATAGTCTTACAGTGAAGAATTGTAGATGTTGCACGAGTTCGGCGATTTCCGAATTCCGCGCAGTGGGACTTTCCTCGATGACGGTGACGCATGTTCGAAGGTATGACGCGCGGGCTGAGCGATGCACTCAAAAAACTGCGTGGGCGCGGGCGACTCACCGAAGACAACATTCGCGAAGGGTTGCGCGAAGTCCGTCGGGCGCTCCTCGAAGCCGACGTGAATTTCAACGTCGTCACCGAGTTCATCGGCAAAGTCGAAGCGAAATCGGTCGGGCAAGACGTGCTCGCGCGCATCGATCCTTCGGAACAAATCGTCAAGATCGTCTACGAAGAACTCGTCGCCCTGATGGGGCCGGTCGATCACAAAATCCCGCAACGCGGCGACCGCCCCGTCGTGCTGATGCTCTGCGGTTTGCAAGGGTCGGGTAAAACCACGACGGCCGCAAAACTCGCGTTAACGCTTAAAAGCAAGGGCCGGAAGCCACTGCTCGCCGCAGCCGACTTGCAACGCCCCGGTGCGGTCGAGCAGCTTCAGACGCTCGGCGCGCAGATCGACGTC
>JANXNT010000083.1 GCA_025353985.1 Limnoglobus sp. | reverse complement strand
CGGATTGCCAACTTCCGAACGGCACACGGAGTGTGCCTACTACAAAATCGCTTCGTAGCGGAAGTCGCGAGACTTCTGACGCAGCCACTTGCCCCCGTCCCGAAGTCTCACGACTTCGACTACGTCAGAATCGCGCTTCACTTCGCATCGGTAATATCATAATTCCTGCGACTCGTGTCAGATTTCCGCGTCCCGCCCGTTGTAATGAGGCGACAGCATGGATTCGCCGTTGATGAACCGGAGCGATGCGGAACTGGCCCGGTTGGGAATGGCCGCGTTCGATACGCTTTACCATCGTCATAACGAGGATTTGCTCTCGTTCGCACTCGCTCGATTTCGCGGCGAGGCTAACGATATTGTGCAAACGACGTGGCTTAAAATTGTCGAACAACTGCAACACGGTGGGCGTGAGATGACGAACTTTCGCGGCTATCTGTTTACGATTGCGCGGAATCGTGGCATCGATCCGCATCGCGGTGGTGGATCGCAGACGGTGCCGTTATCGTTCGATATCGCGAACCCGAACCCGAGCTACGAACAGAAGATGGACACGGAAAGCCCTAGCGAACGCAGTGCGGCACTGACGCATTGCTATGAGATTTTGAAGTCGGAACGGCCCGATCATGCGGCCGTCGTTGAGGCATGGCTATCGGGCGAACGGCCAGAAGCGGCCGCCAAACGGTTGGCAATTACTCGGCCCAATTTCGATAAGCGAAAAGAGCGGGCGCTGACAGCCATTCAGATTTGTGTGGAGAAACGCCTGACATGAACCTTCAAGTGATGGCGATGCCCGACGAGCCGGAACTCCTTGCGAAGTGGCTCGAAGAACAATTGGTCGGCGACCGGTTGGGGGAACTCGTCGAAGAACTCGTCGCCGTTCACGGTGCCTCTGCGGCGAGGGAATCGTTTCGGGCCGATGCGCTGCCGGGCGTTCTCCAACGTGGTTTGGCCGTGTTGAGCGAAGCCGAGATGACGCGCTTGCTCCGGCGACCGCAGGATTTGCTCGAATTGCAGGAACTCGTGTTTCTCGAAGGCGGCGACTACTGGCGAAGCGTGCCGCGGCCACCGTCGTTGACGGCGGCGAGCGCACGGTTGCGGGACGCGCTGGCCGCGAAACTCCCGAACGCCGAGCCGATCATTCCATTGGTGATTGCGCGCGAACGGCGGCGTGCGAATCCGTGGGTCGTCGCATTGGCGACGGTGGCGGCAGTATTGCTAACCGTGTTTGCGATCGATCGATTTTCCATTCCACCGACACCGGTCACGTCGCTCGCGGCGGTGGGCCGCGCGTGGTTCGACAAACGCCCCGACGACCGTCCCGCATTGGCGCAACGGCTCAACGATCTGCGCCGCGGTTGCTCGCAGTTACTTCTTTCGGAGAATCCGAAATGGACCGACGAAGAACAGCAAGACCTGAAGAAACGTTGCCGCATCTGGGCCGCAAAGTTCGATGCGTCGCTCGTGAAACTCGAAGCGGGTGGCGACTTTGACGAAGTCCGCGAGGAAGTCGATGGCACTGTTCGCAAACTGGTCGACTTATTGCAATCGCACGCATGACGTTTCGCGTATGCGTACAATTTCTCGGATGGATTGTCAGAAAAACACGCCGGCCGCGTTGTTGGTGGGAACGTTCCTTCTACCGGAGTTTTTTATGTCGCGATGGTTCCTCGTTTGGCTCGCGGTTGTCGGCGGGCAGTCGCTTGCCTTGGCGCAAGATGACAAACTGAAAATCGCGGGGGAGGCACGCGACATCCTCAAGGCGGCATGCGGGCGATGCCACAACGGCGAGGGTTCGAGCACCCCGTACAAATTCGACGTGACGGCCCTGGAGACGCTGACGAAATCGGTCGGCGATCGCAAGAAAGCGGTGATCGTCCCCGGTAAACCCGATGAGTCGCCGATCTGGAAAGCGATCGATGACGAGCGAATGCCCGACGCGGGCAGTATTGAATCGGAGACGTTCAAACGGCCACAATTCGACATCGTCAAGAAGTGGATCGAACTCGGCGCACCCGCGTTCCCCCGTGCCGGTGAACACCGCAAGTTTCTGACGCTCGAAACGACATTGATGGCGATGAAAAACCATCTGGCGAAGCTCAAACTGAAGGATCGGCCGAACGCGCGGTTCTTCAGCATCGCGACGGTTCACAACAATAAAGATGTCTCCGACGTGGAACTGCGCTACCACCGCGCCGCACTCGCGAAGGCAGTCAATAGCGTCAGTTGGGCGAACGCCATCGAGCCGATTGTCGAAGTGCCCGAGACGCAAGCGACGCTGTTCGCGGTCGATATTCTCGCGCTGCAATGGAACGAAGAACACCGTTGGGACAAGATCGCAAAGGCGCACCCGTACAGCCTGGGTTTTGGCGACATTGCGGCGTTGAGGGACATCGAGCAAGAGATTCAAAGCCTGAGTCGCGATGCCTTGCCGCTGATTCGCGGCGACTGGTTCGTCGCCACCGCGACCCGCCCGCCACTGTACCACGACTTGCTGAATATCCCGACGAATGCGATGGAGTTGGAACACCGCTTGAAGGTCGACATCGCCAAGAATTTCGAGCAAGGCAAGTTGGCGCGTGCGGCATTCACGAAGAGCGGCGTCTCGGCACAGAACCGGATGGTCGAACGCCATGCGGCAATGGGCGGCGGGGCATACTGGAAGAGCTACGATTTCCTGCCCGGTGCGGTGCGTGGGCGGCTAGCGAAGTTCCCGCTCGGGCCGCGTTCGCTATTCGCACCGGGTAAACACCCGTTCGACGCTGCCGCGTTCGAACACGACGGCGGCGAGATTATTTTCACTTTGCCGAACGGCTTGCAAGCGTACATGCTCGTTAACAAGAAGGACGAACGCATCGACGAAGGCCCGATCAGCGTCGTTTTCGACAACAACAAGACCGGTGGCACGCC
>JANXNT010000044.1 GCA_025353985.1 Limnoglobus sp. | reverse complement strand
GATTCCTGCGTCGCCCAATCGTCGGCCTTCGGCTGCGCCGACACGATCAGTGCCATTATCATTGCGTATGTGTACATTCGGTCCTTTTCGGTGATGAGTGAGTATGGTGTAAACCGTCGATCAACTTGCTGGAAATAGTTCTTCGATCGTTGCCGCACTGTGGATGCCGATCGTCAGCGTTCGCAGTTCTGGATACGAAAGCGTACCGATTCGCTCGACGATGGAAGCAGGTACCGAGCGAAACTTGCTTTCCAACAACGCAATCGCGACATCGCGAAGTGCAGACTCCTTGCCGGTTTCTACGCCCAATGCAATGCCTTTGTCGTAGGGTGTCTTGTTCATCGCTTTCACCTTCGAGTATGTTTCGGCCTTCGTGATCCGTTCGAAAATCTCAACCCCGACATCGTCGAGCGGAATGTAAGCCTGAAAGCAATCGCTGAGCAAATATCGCTGGTGGTCGTTGATCGGAGCGTCGGCTAGCCGAAGCAATGCCTCCGCTCCGAGTAATGGCCATTGATCGGGATTCGCGTGCATAAGGGACGATAACGCCACCCCGAGCCAGTTGTCGCCTCGGCTATATTGTAAGGCATCGAGCGAGCGCAAGCCAACGTACAAGTAGCGAAACCGCATCACCTGCAACGGGCCGAACTCTTCGACCACTTCGTCTGTGCCGATGCCTTCCATGCCGACACGCAGGTAAAGTACGATGGGCAATACCGGCAAACGGTGCTTGTCTCTCAGGTGAAAATAGTATCTCGGCAGCCGTGGCTTGAGTACGGTCGTGCGGTCTTGAGATTCGATTTCCACGTGAACCAACGCGAGACATTCTTCCGCCGCGTTTGTAGATAGCGACCGCGTCGTTCGTAGTTTCGCGACGAGATCGAGTATGTGTCGTTCGCCCTCCGGCGGGTTCGGCAGTATTTCCTTGTCGAGCCACTGCGGCGAAGTCAGGTCGAATTCCTTCGCATAAATCTCGAAGAAAAGATTCATGAATTGCGGGAAGAACTCGCGGATCATCTCTTTGAATCGCTGGTCGTGATCCATGTTTGTTCCCCGATTATCTGGTAAACTGCGTCTATCGAATAATTTATACGGGCGGAGGGCATCATGAGAAACCGAGTTGGGTTCACGCTGATCGAGCTTCTTGTCGTGATCGCTATCATCGCGATTTTGATCGGGTTGTTGCTCACCGCCGTGCAGAAAGTCCGCGAGGCCGCCG
>JANXNT010000040.1 GCA_025353985.1 Limnoglobus sp. | reverse complement strand
GCCGAAGGCAAAGCCGCTGACCCGATCGGGGTCGTAGCCGCCGTTGCGGAGGACCGTGGGATGAACCATGCCCGCGCCCATGATTTCCAGCCAGCCGGTGCCTTTCGTGAGGCGGTCGCGGTTGGGGTCTTCTTGCGGCCAGTCGATGTCCACTTCGATACTTGGTTCGGTGAACGGGAAGTAACTCGAGCGGATGCGGATCTGGCGTTCGGGGCCGAACATGCGCCGTGCGAATGCGGTGATCGTGCCTTTGAGGTCCGCCATCGTGACGCCTTCGCCGATGCACAATCCTTCGACTTGCAGAAACTGAATCTCGCTGCGGGTGCTGATCGCCTCGTTGCGAAAGCACATGCCGGGCAGGATCACGCGGATCGGGTTCGGGCACATCTCGCGCATCACGTGGATCTGCCCCGGCGACGTATGCGTACGCAGCACGGTACCCGCCGGTGCATCCGCGAAGAACGTGTCCCACATGTCGCGCGCCGGGTGGTGCGGTGGCATGTTCAGTAGCTCGAAGTTGCGTTCGTCGGATTCGACATCGCGGGTGCGATAGACCTGGAAACCGAGTTCGCCGAAGATCTGGTAAATCTCGCGCAAGATCTGCGTGGCGGGGTGTAAGCGCCCCTGCGTTGGCCGCCGTCCGGGGATCGTCACATCGAGCGGCGCGGCATTCAAGCTCGCCATCAGCGCCGCTTCCTTCGCCACCGCGACTGCACCGGCGTATGCAGTTTCGAGCGCGACTTTGACCTTGTTCGCGTCTTGCCCAAACGCTGCGCGTTGCTCCTTCGGGATCGTGCCGAGCTTGCCGAGAGCGGCCTTCATCTGGCCCTTTTCGCCGATGAACTTCGACTTCCACGCGAGCAGCGTCGCTTCATCGGTGCAAGTCGTCAGTTCCGAAATCGCCGTCATTTCGAGCGTTTGCAGGTCGTCAGTCATCGCAGAATCCTTGTGCGCCATCTGTGTCGATCAACGGACAAGATACGCCAACATTTGCGGGCGTCACGGACTAAAACGGCTTTTCCGTGAACCCGACTCGTTTCCCGCTCGTAATTCGTCTGCACATCGGCTATTGATGGTGTGCCGCGTTTTTTCATAGCTACCCGTATGAGGAGTGTATTCGTATGAATCGTCGCTTGTTCCTCGCCGCCAGCGTTGGGGCCATTGCCCTGCTGGGCTGCGATGGTGATGGCAAACCGGGCACGTCGCCGGGCAAATCGGTTTCGACGTTCAACCCGCTCAACGTCACCGGTGACGATGCAGGCGAGAAGCGTTGCCAGATTTGAAAGAATGGGGGCAGCCCAGTCGCGATCATTTTCGCTCGCGAACTGACTCCCGCCTTGACCGGTCTGGTCAAGAAAATCGATGACGCCACCGTCCTGAATCGCCCGGCCAAAATGGGTAGCTTCGTCGTGATGCTTTCCGACGATGACAAACTCGAAGCCAAGCTCAAAGAACTGGCTGAGAAAGAAAAACTGAAAAAGATCGTGCTCACGATCGACAACCCGAGCGGACCGCCGGGCTACGACATTCAAAAAGATTCCGAAGTGACCGTCGTACTTTACGTGAAGCGAAAGATCGTGAAAACGTTCGCATTCGCGAAAGACAAGCTCACCGAGAAAGACGTCGCGAGCATCATCGACGCACTGCCCGAGATTTTACCCGCGAAGTAATTCCCGTTAGCCCGAAGCGCTAGTTTTGAAGTTGCGCTTTTCTCATGTAGGGGCACCCCCAGGTGATGTGAAGTTGGCCTTTTCGTCGAATTTTCGCGAAAACGATCATCCGATTTCTAGTACCCACTTACTCCACTCCGTTTCGGAGAGGCCCGGTTTTTCGGCCTGAAGGGCCGATTCTATCAGCCCAGGTCGGAGCGAGCGAAGCGAGCGGAGGCCTGGGAAAGCAAGAGCAAACGGCTACGGTCCTGAAGGGACCGTTCAGAGTGAGCCAGTCTGAAACGTCCCTTCAGGACGGGAGCTATTTTCGCAGTCTAC
>JANXNT010000030.1 GCA_025353985.1 Limnoglobus sp. | reverse complement strand
GGCGAGCGACATGCCGTACAGCGAGTTCGCGCGTGCGATCGTGGCCGCAAGCGGCGACGAGGTGAAGAACCCGCCTGCCGTGTGGTACAAGGAGATCGACAAGCCCGAGCAGTTCGTCGACGACGTTTCGCAAGTATTTCTGGGCCAACGCCTCACGTGTGCCCAATGCCACCACCACCCGTACGAAAAATGGGGCCAGGACGACTATTGGGGCCTCGCCGCATTTTTCGGTCGCGTCGGCCGCAAAGACATCGTCGTGCCGAGTACCGATAGCAACCAGCCGAGGCGCAAGCAGACGATTTACATCAAATCGACTGGTACCGTCACGAACAAACGCACGAACAAGTCCGCTGTGACGAAGCCGCTCGATGGCACGGTGATGGAAGTCGACGAAAACGACGACCCTCGGCAGAAACTTGCCGACTGGATGACCGACGCGAAGAACCCGTTCTTCGCGAAGACCGTAGCGAATCGCTACTGGGCGCACTTCTTCACCCGCGGCATCGTCGATCCACTCGACGACATGCGTGTGACGAACCCGCCATCGAACCCGGAATTGCTCGATGCCCTGACGAAGAGCGTCGTCGATGGCAATTACTCGTTGAAGACGCTTGTGAAAACAATCTGCAAGAGTCGCACGTATCAACTGAGCGCCGTGCCGAACGAGTTCAATAAGCACGACAAGCAAACGTACGCACGCTATTACCCGAAACGATTGAGCGCGGAAGTGCTTCTGGACGCAGTCAATCAAGTAACCGATAGCCCACAATCGTTCGGCGGGTTGCCGAAAGACCGCAACGCACCCGTACGGGCGATCATGCTGCCCGATGAATCGTTCAGCTCATACTTCCTCGAAGTCTTTGGCAAACCGCAGCGAATCAGCGCCTGCGAGTGCGAGCGTGTAAACGAGGCCAATCTGGCTCAGGCGTTGCACTTGTTGAACAGCGATGATATTCAGGGGAAGATTTCGCGGGGAATGGGCCGAGCGGATCAACTATCGAAACCCGAAGACAAGCGAACCGATGCGGAGAAGGTGAGCGAGTTGTTCCAATGGACCTTCGGGCGGAAGCCATCTGCGGAAGACCTGAAAGCGGCTGTGGAGCACATCGAAGCGACGGTCAAGAAAAGTGGGCCGAACGCGAAGAAGACCGCTTACGAGAACATCGTCTGGGCACTGTTGAACGCGAAAGAGTTCGCGTTCAACCAGTGAGAAACAAAATTGCCCACGTCGTTTGACGTGGGCAATTGAAATTACGCTCGCTTCTTGACACAAATTTCCAGGCTGCCGATCGACAGCTTGCTCTGGCCTGCGTCCATGATGTCGTCGAACACGGCGGTCGTGCCTTCGTGGTCGAGGCGATAGAAATTGAACTTCCCTGCTCGGCGGAAGTCGATCAGGCCCGCACGCTTCAGTTGCGTCAGGTGGTGGCTGACGGCTGGCTGCGATTGATCGAGTGCCACGCTGATTGCGGACACGTTCATTTCGCCGTTTTCAACGAACAACGTCAGCATCTGCAACCGCGTCTCGTCGGCGAGGGCGTGGAATAGCGCCGCCTTGGACCGGAGTCGTTTGTCGTTGATGTACGCCCGCTGACGATCTTTGGTCGGAACGACTTTCGTAGTCATGACACCCTCTCCCTAACGTCCCAAACATTCAGCGTGTACGGAAGTCGCACACGGCTTTAACAGAACGTCATTCATTGGATACGTTATTGTTTAGGTGAGTTTACCAGAACTATTCCAGAAATCTTTCAAAATTCTTTGTTCAGCGATCAATTTTCTTACGCTCTAGGGTAAAAATCGGACTCAATGTTCGATTTGGAACCAATCAGGAGATGTCGCTTCGTACTTAGAATAAAGGTCATCTGCATCGATGGGATGGAAATCGATGCCCTGCGCCAGTAATTCCGCCACAATCTTGGGAATTCCATCGGCTGCGACGAAATATTGCCGGGTGATGCAATCATTTTCCGTCTCAAACCGCGACGCTTCGGCGTAAACCATCTCGTAATCGTCCGGCTTTGTTCGCAAGACGTGCGTCCAAAATGCGTACAGTCGCGATTGGAATGCCGCAGCGGTATCGCCCGGTTTTGATACCAGCGTAATACAAATGTATTCTGTCACTCGTTATTCCCCTGAGAATTGTGATGCGACTTAATTGAAAAAAAACAAGGGCCATCGGCTGGGGGAGCAGATGGCCCTCGTTTTATAGGGGTTTTTGCAACAAAAAATCGAGCGTCCATGGGGGTGAAACGCTTACGACCGTCGATCGGAATGGTTCAGGGGGTGAACTCCGACCGAGACTAAATAATTTCAGTGCACCCGCCATGCCAAACTTAACCGAAAATCTCTGGCGTTGCGCAAGTCGTTTCAGGTGTGCGACTTGCGATTGCCGGGCAGTCGCATCTGCGTCGGCAATTGTAATTCGGACTATGGCCATTGCAAGAATTACTTGGAAAGTGTTACAACAACGCCATTCGGCATATTAAAAGTATCAATGCTTCGAACTCGACAAATGGATTGGTGTCACGAACCGGAGTACGGAAGAATATGGAACCGATTCTCAATTCCGTGTCGCCTACGCTTTACCATAGTTTTGCCAAAACCGATGCTGCACCGGTGGAACTCACGAGTGCGCGCCCCGTGGAGATGGTCAAAGGGGCAGCGCCCGATGCGGATCGCGAATTCGATGCGTTGCTGGCGAACCGTTTTGAACGGGCCTGTTACGTGTTCGTGGTGGCTTATGCGGGGTTCTTGATTCGCGACCTGTTCTTCATCGAGCGAGCCGGTATCGTGTTCCAACGCATCGTGATTGGGGCGGGAATCGGCTTGCAGATTGCACTCACGTTGATGGTTCGTTACGGTCTGACCGCGTCGCGTGGCCGTCGGCAAATCGCACAGTATGCCACGATTCTGATTGCATGGGCCGTCCTCGGTAGTACGCAATACGATTTCTTGCGGAACCAATTGCGCTCGCCGGAACTCAGCGATGTCCACTGGACTGGCAGCCTGCAAATCGTGTTGGCGAACACGAGTTTCTTTCCGTGGTTCGCGCTCATCGCGGGTTACCCCGTACTGGTGCCGATGTCGTGGCGGCGTGCGGTAGCGTTTGCGGTCGGCACCAGTCTCGTACCCGTTGTCGTCACCGTCCTGGTGATGTTCACAACGACGGGACTGACCATCGAACGCACGCCGTTTATGTTCTTGCAGTTCGCAATCTGGGCGCTCATCGGCACGTTCATCGCGGGTTATGGGGCGGCCCAAAGCGGGGCATTACGCAAGGAAGCATTCGAGGCGCGGCGGTTCGGCCAATACATCTTGCGGAAGCACCTCGGCACCGGCGGCATGGGCGAAGTCTACCTCGCAGAGCATCGCTTGCTCAAACGACCGAGCGTGATCAAGCTCATTCGCCCGGATCGCTCTGCCGATCCGAAACTGATTTTGCGGTTCGAACGAGAAGTGAAAATCCTCGCGACGCTGACACACTGGAACACCGTCGATGTTTACGACTACGGTTACACGCCCGACGGCACGTTTTACTACGTCATGGAATATTTGCCGGGAATGAACCTGGATGAACTGGTGAAGCGGCATGGCCCCGTCGCGCCGAGCCGCGTGGTTTTCCTGATGTCGCAGATTTGTCGCGGACTGCGCGAAGCGCATTCGGTGGGGATGATTCACCGCGATATTAAGCCGAGCAACATCATGGCCACGACGCGCGGTGGGTTGCAAGATGTCGCGAAACTCCTCGATTTCGGATTGGTACTCGGGCCGGATGAAGCAGGCGATTCGGCGAAGCTGACCCGCGAAGGCGCGATTATCGGCACGCCGCATTACATGTCGCCCGAACAAGCCCGCGGCGATACGGTCGATGCCCGGAGCGATGTTTACGCGCTCGGCGTGACGATGCATTTTATGCTTACCGGGAAACCGCTATTCGATGCGAAGTCCCTGATGGAAATTCTGGCCGCTCACATGATGACCGAGCCGACGCCGCTCCGAGAAATCGACCGACAGCTACCCGCCGATCTCGAAGAAATTATTTTGAAGTGCCTACGAAAAGATCCCGCATCGCGCTACAGCGACATCCGGGAACTGGAGATCGCACTGCAATCGTGCGCAGCCGTTTGCGACTGGAACCACGACATTGCAGCGGATTGGTGGAAACTTCACGCGGTACTTCGGCCGGTCGCAACTTCCGGCCTGTGCGAGATATGACAGGCTACCGGCACGATTCTGCACTAAGTTTTCTGATTCGGGCGACATCTCCCGTTGCGATCTGGGCTTCGAACGCTAAACTACCGCAAATAGCGACAGTCTGCGTACCCTGTTTCGCTCGGTTTTTTCACTGGTTTTGAAAGGTCGGGCAATGGAAAAGTACATGTGCTACGGGGCGCTCGGCGTCGCCGCACTCATGTTTCTGCTCTTTGTGCTCGACATCGCGATCGGGATACCGTTCGGTGGCAGCCCGTTTATGCTCGTCGATATCTTCGGGATCGTTGCGAGTCTGCTCGTCGGCTACATGGGCTTCAACGCCCTTCGCGATTTACGATAATTCTTCGCTCGCCTCGGTTCGTTCCTGTGCGAGGCGGATCAACTCTTGAATCAGGCTTTCCGTCGTCGCTTCTACCGCTTGCGCAATTGCACGATATCCCAACGCCTCCACCGCAGCGCTCGTTTCCTCGCTGATCGTAATTAAGTCGATTTCACCGCGTGCCACTCGGTCGCGGATCGTGTCGTCGCACGCCGTCAGGAACGATCTCGCGATGTTCGAACTCGTCAACGTCACGTAACGAATCTCGCCCCGACGCAGCGCGTCGAAAATCTCCGACGCCGGTTCGACCGCATCGACTTGATCGTAAACCGTCACCGCTTCCAGCGTGGCGACTTGCGATAACTCTTCGCGGATCACGTCGCGGCCCCGGTTCGCCTTCGGGAACAATACTCGCTTCCCGGCCACGAGGTGCTTCAGCGCCACGGCGAGCGTGGCCGCAGAGTAGCCGGTACCCGGCACGAAATCGGGCTTCAAGTGGTACGCCTGCAACGCTTCCGCAGTCTTCGGACCGACGGCGGCAATCTGCGTGCGGCCGAGATCGCGCACATCGCGGCCCCGTGCAAATAGCCTTTGGAAAAAACGATGCACGCCGTTCGCGCTCGTGAACAAGATCCAATCCCAGCCCGTTGTGCGAAAGGCGTCAATCGCGGCATCGACGGGGCCGAAATCGTCGGGGTCGCGGATCTCGACGGTCGGCATCAGGTACGGCACAGCACCGAGTAATTCCAATCGTCGCAGCATCGCGGCGGCTTGGTCCTTGGGCCGCGTCACGAGCACGCGCTGGCCGAATAGCGGGCGACTCTCGAACCACGAACGCTCGGTCCGCTGGCCGACCGCGTCGCCGACGAGGATCAAACCCGGCGATTCGAGGCCCGCGTGACGGCGCGATTCTTCGAGGCCACCGAGCGTGGAAATCACGGTTCGCATATCGCCCGTCGAGGCGCGCTCGATGATCGCCGCCGGGGTCGAGGGGGCTTTCCCGAACTTCATCAACTCGGCCACGATCAACGGCAACCGAGCGATGCCCATGTAGATTGCGAGTGTGCCGGGGAAGTTCGCGAGGGCACGCCAATCGAGCTTGTTGCCGGGCTTCGTCGGCAGTTCGTGCCCCGTGACGAACGCGATGGCGCTAGCGTAATTGCGGTGCGTTAGCGGCATATCGAGGAACGCCGCCGCCGCGAGTGCCGCCGTCACGCCGGGCACAATTTCGTACGCCACACCCGCCGCCCGCAGTGCCTCGGCTTCTTCGCCACCGCGGCCAAACACAAGCGGATCGCCGCCCTTCAGGCGCACGACGCGCTTGCCGAGTTTGGCGTTCTCCGCGAGCATAATGTGAATATGCGGGTACTTGTCCGGGTGATTGCCGGGCAGTTCGCGAACGCAGATCGTCTCGGCGTTCGGATTCGCAAAATCGAGGATGCGCTTCGGCACCAACTGGTCGTACAGCACGACATCGGCCGTCGCGAGCACCTCAAGGGCACGCAGGGTGAGTAAGCCGGGGTTACCGGGGCCAGCCCCTACCAGATAGACGTAAGGTTCGGACGGATCGTTCATGCAGGAATTGTACTCAAGTTACAGCACGCCGTACTTCTGGAACGCCGCCACGGCTTTCATTCCGTTGCCAATCGCGTCGCGCACTTCGTTCTCCGCGTGAACCTTCTCCCAGGCGCGACGCACCACGGCGGCCTCGACCCGTTGCGGTACGACGACGATGCCGTCGTCGTCGGCCACGATCAAATCGCCAGGGCAAAATGTGACGCCGCCGATCTCGACAGGGACATCAATATCGATGACACGCTGGCGGTCTTTGCTGTCGTAAAGGATTGTGCCGAGCGCGATCACCGGGAACTGCATTTGCCGCATTTGTGCCACGTCGCGCACGGCCCCATCGACGATCACGCCGACGCAACCGCTGTTTCGTGCGGCCGTCGAAAGCAGTTCGCCCCAGATGCCCGACCGCATCGATCCGCCCGCCGCCGCAATCAGCACATCGTCCGGCTGGCAGCCATCGACCGCCTGCAATTCGAGTTCGTACGGCTTCGGGTCCGCATGGGCCATGTCCGCCCACAGCGTCGTCTTGCATCGCCCGATCACCACGCCGGGCTTTGTCAGCGATCGAAACGCCAACCGCGGCGACTGATGCGGCAAACCCTCTTGGTCGAGTGCATCGCAAACGACCGCACTCGTAAACAGTTCCCGCATCATCGCCAACGTGATTTCCGCCATCGCAACCTCCGGTTACACTCGCAAAAAACGATGCCTACGCCGATCCGGCGATGATGATTAACGCGCGTTTGTTCGGGTCGGGTTCGGCTCGCTGGATGAGGTCGCGTACCATCCAGGGTACGTTGCCTTCGCCGAATAACAGGAAGCCAATCGTGCCGCTGACGGGGCTGTCGTCGGTCCAGCCGAAGTGAATTTCAGGTGGCCGTCCGACTTTCGTCATCTCCATCGACACGGCGGCCAGTGTGTGCGCGATCGACGCGGCCCCGGTGATTTTCATCACGTAGCGGCCTTCCTCGGTGTGAATCTGCATAATCGGTTCCGGTGCGAAATCGCTCGCGTCGCTCAACGCGACTTCGACGAACACGATCATCAGATCGCGCGGAATGCGGTGTTCGCGGCGAATCGAAATTTCCTTCTCCGCTAGCGTTCGGCGTCCCGGACGGTGCGGCACGAGCACGGTCAGTTCGAGGTGCCGAATCGTGTCCCAAAGCAATCGCGTGGAGGCATCGGCCATCTTAAAGCCCGCGAAGCGGAGTTCGCGGCTGCGTGCGATCCGGGAAATCAGCGAGGTCAGTACGATCGTGGCGATGAAGAACGTCGCGATCGTCAGGCCCTGGAAGTGCTTCTCGATTTCGTTGGCAATCGTCGTGTAAATGAACACCGCCGTGATGATCGCAAACGGCCACGATAGCCGCGCGTACCATTTCCCCGTGCGTTGGTGCCATTTGTCGATGACGCTCGCAAAACATGCGCTCGTCATTAGCACTAACACGCCGGTGGCGTAGGCACCGCCCTGAGCGTCGACGTTCGCGCGGAAAATCCACGTCACGAGCAAGTTCACGGCGGTGAACAACAACACGAGCGGGCGCGTGGCGCGTGCCCACTCGGGGGCCATACCGTACTTAGGCAGATACTTCGGCACGAGGTTCAACAGCCCCGCCATTGCGCTGGCACCGGCGAACCAAAGGATCACAATCGTGCTGATGTCGTAGATCGTGCCGAAGGTGGCACCGAACCACGGGCAAACCTCTTTCGCGACGGCGTTTTCGCCGTGGGCGATGAACGCGAGCGCCCGGCC
>JANXNT010001336.1 GCA_025353985.1 Limnoglobus sp. | reverse complement strand
TCGTCGAAGCGATAGATCCCGCGAATCGGGCCGCCGGCCATCTCTTTGCCGAACAGCATCGTCGCCAGCTTCGGGATCGCGATATCGATCTCTTTCGTCGCCTTCGTGGCATCGAGCGCGAACGACGATTTGAGTTCCGGCACGTTCGTTTCCGTGTACGGAATCTGGTAGTTCGTCAACGAAATCGTGTCGCCACGGAAGCTCATTCGCGAATCCCAAACGTATTGGATCGCGTTGCCACCGCCCGGCATCGTCGCTTTGTCGAAAACCCACTCGCCCTGCACGCGCTCCGTGTCGGGTTTCGGCTTCGGGGCAGGTGCCTCTTTGCGGTTCGCGACCGGCTTCGGCGGGTCGTCCGCAGACGCCTGCCCGAGCCAACCGACCGCACCGATGGCGGCCATCGCGATACCGACACAGGCGAGCGTCGTCGCCAGGATTTGTTTCATTTTCATGATGCGGGAGACCTCGTTGGCAATTTTCGATGCAGCAGTGGGGATTGTTTCCCCTGCCAGAAATTTCAGAGCAGTGTCGGTCATCGCGTGTGCGGAGGAAGCCGATTCCGCAGCGGCTTGCGAAAGTT
This sequence comes from Limnoglobus sp., assembly GCA_025353985.1. Classification (GTDB taxonomy): domain Bacteria; phylum Planctomycetota; class Planctomycetia; order Gemmatales; family Gemmataceae; genus Limnoglobus. The sequence continues at coordinate 5,972 of JANXNT010001336.1, read as the reverse complement.
GCGCGAGTTGTACGGACATGGCCGCAACCGTCAGTGTCACGCCACGGCGGACGAGTTGCAGGCGTAAGCGATCTTTACCGCGCGTCAGCCAGCCGGACAGCGTACCGAGCGGGCAACCGAGTTGTTCGGCGGCCTCTTGATAGCTTTTGCCTTGCAAGTAACAAAGCACGATCGGCACGCGGTAACGTTCCGGTAGCCGATTCAATTCCACGTCGAGAACGGTTCGCAGTTCGTCGTGGTCGCGTCGATTCTCTTCGTTTGCAAACGGGACTGCCAACGTGATGTCAGTCGTCGATTTGCGTTTGTTTCGCATCCGGGTGGCGCAACGGAACGCGACGCGATATAGCCAGCCACCGAGCGTGGTGCGAACGTGCCTCGCATTTTTGGCCAACAACAGGAACGTGGCCTGTGTCGCATCCTCGGCTTCGTGGCGATCATGCAACACCCGCCGACAGACGTTATGCACCATCCGCCGGTGTCGCCAGACCAGCAACTCGAACGCATCCGCATCGCGCGACTCCGCAAAGCGAAGCAGCAGTTCGGCATCCGTCGCAGTTCGTCCCGGTGGCACAGCACGCATCCTCCGAAGGGCACTCTACCCATACTGTGCCCGTGTGCGTGCCGGGAAATGCGCAAATTGTTATCGCACCTGTCGGCGAATGAACTGGCCGAGTAGCGGTACCGCGAAACTGTAGCGCCCGTGTTGCGTTTTGTAGACGAAGCCCAACCGCGAGAGTTTCGTGAGCATCTGGTTCGCTAACGAAGAACTGAATCCGGAGATCAGGCGTTTTTTCTTCACGAGCTGACTCGCGAGTGCGACGATTTCCAGAACGGAGAAATCGACCCCATAGTTCTCGACTTGGGCGATCACCCACAAGAGATCCCGCTGGCGATCCGTGACTTTGGCCCACCGCCCTGCGAAAAAATCGGCGTCGAGCTTTCGCGTAATGTCCGGTATCGACACGGTCAACGGCTCGCCTTTTTCGGCTTTCTGCGAAGCGACATCGTAAACTTCGCGGCAAATAAACTGGATGAAATAGGGATATCCGCCGGACGCTTCGATAATGCTCGTTACCAACGATTCATTCGGTTGCAGTGGCCCACTATTTTTGTGGATTGGCCGCGTAATCGCATCGCGCGCATCGTCGTCGTTGAGGCGATCGAGCGTAATCACGTGGAACATCCGTTCGGCCGACGTTCGCGCTTCGACGAGCTTTGGAAACAGCGTCGGTAACCCAACGAGCGTCAGTAGGAAACGATGCTCTTTCCTCTGTAACGATTGAAAGACGTCGAGCAACACCGATAGCGGAAATTGCTTGTCTTTCGCATGATCGGACAGATTTTGTGCTTCGTCATAAGCGAAAATCAAACCACGATTCTCCTTGGCCAGGACTTTCGCAACCAGTTCCAACACCGCCTTCAGCTTGTCCGTGACTAACCCCGGCGCGCGGTTGTAGATTTCGAGTAACAGGTCGTGGCCCAAGGTAAGATCCGCACCGACATTCACCGGGTGAAACCACGACGTGATTGCTTCTTTGCGCCCCACGACGAAATGCGAAGTGACAACCGCCAGATCGGCCATCAACCGCGTGGCCAAATTGTCTTCGGTCAGGCTCGCAGTTTCGGACATATCGGTGCCGATCCAATACCAGCCGCTATTGATCGCGATTTGTTTTAGTTCTTCGAGTAGCACCGTCTTCCCAACACCGCGCAGACCCGTAACGATCGGGTTGTCCATCACGATGGTTTGCTTCAATAGCTTGGCGAAATCAGCCTTTTCATCGTCGCGTCCCGCCAGATACGGCGGCGAATGACCCGCACCCGGCCGAAACGGATTGATCGATTTCTTGGTCATAACAGTGTCTTTCCGATTGAGACTAAGTTTATCTTATACTATAACTTTATATGAATCGCATCTGGATAATCTTGCGTTTCCGCTCTCGCACGGTGGCGAACGGTATAAACAACGAGATTGAAGGAATTGACCGTTGTCGTGCGAAATTGCACTGGGGATGATGTATGTTGCGTCAGATTCGTCGTGCGTTGTTGTCGGTTTCGGATAAGACGGGCCTGCTGGAGTTCGCGACTGAACTTCACACGAAGTACGGCGTCGAACTGATCGCCACGGGTGGCACGCGCAAATTGCTGGCCGATGCGGGGTTGCCGGTGAAGGACGTGAGCGAACTGACCGGCTTCCCGGAAATCCTCGATGGCCGCGTCAAGACGCTCCACCCTGCCATCTACGCGGGGCTACTCGCGAAACGCAGCAAGCCCGAGCACATGGCCACGCTGCTCGAACACAACCTGCCCGAGATCGACCTCGTGGTGTGCAACCTCTATCCGTTCGAAGCAACGGTGGCCAAGCCCGGCGTCACCGAAGCCGAGGTGATCGAAAACATCGACATCGGCGGCCCGTGCATGATCCGCGCAGCGGCGAAGAACTTCGAGAGCGTCTGCGTCTTATCGGACGTAGATAGCTACAAATCGGCCTTGAAGGAACTAGCCCAAACGGATGGTTCGCTGTCACTCGAAACGAGGCAACGATTCGCAACTATCGCGTTTATGACCATCCATCAATACGACTACGCCATAATGGACCACTTCCTGAGGCAGTATGTTGGTGCGCAATCTGCCGTCGCAACCTCCCGCGCTCAATCAGAAGTTGAAGCAGAGACAATCACGGCGGCGGATGGGAAGATGCCTGCGACCATGTCCCTACGCAGTAAAGTGAAGCAACAACTTCGTTATGGCGAGAATCCCCATCAGTTCGCAGGTTTTTACTCCGAACTCGGCATTAACCGCCCCTGCATCGCCACCGCCGAGCAACTCCACGGCAAAGAACTCAGTTACAACAACATCCTCGATCTCGATTCGGCGCTGAATCTCGCTCGCGAATTCACGGTGCCCGCGGCGGTCGTCGTCAAGCACAACAACCCGTGCGGCGCGGCGACGGCGTCCACGCTTGCGGAGGCGTTCTCACTTGCGTGGGATGGCGATCCGCTCTCGGCTTTTGGTGGCATCCTTGCGTTCAATCAGACCGTTGATGACGCGACGGCAAAGACGATCATGACCGGCGAACGCTTCGTCGAGTGCATCATCGCGCCGGAGTATAGCGAAGGTGCGTTGGCACTTCTGAAGGGCTGGAAAAAGAACGTGCGATTGTTGAGAACAGGGCCACTCACCGGTGGGCCACAAGGCTCCGATTATCGTCGCGTCGATGGCGGCATGCTCGTGCAGACGCGCGATGTGGGGGCGGACGACATTACGAAATGGGAAGTGAAAACGAAACGCACGCCGACGGAAGCTGAGCGCGATGCACTTTGGTTTGCCTGGCTCGCGTGCAAGCACGTGAAGTCGAACGCAATCGTGCTGGCACGCGGCATGCAGATCGTCGGCGTTGGGGCAGGGCAGATGTCGCGCGTCGTGTCGGTTGAGATCGCGGTGAAAAAAGCCGCAGATCGCGCACGCGGGTCGGTGTTGGCCTCCGATGCGTTCTTCCCATTCCCGGACAACGTCGAACTCGCCGCCGCCGCCGGTGTCACGGCCATCGTGCAACCAGGTGGTTCGGTCAACGACCCACTCGCCATCCAAGCGTGCGACGCCCACGGCATCGCGATGATGTTCACGGGTGTCAGGCACTTCCGGCATTAATTATCGTGCAATTCAGGCGAATGTCGTCGTTTCACGGTCCGGTTTCGTAGATGACTTCGCAGAGTTTGCCGAGGACTTTGCCCTCGCGGCTTGAGCCGACGCCCATTGGTAATGGCACGTTGTTGACGAACATCGCGAACGTAATGTCGGTGCCTTTCGCGGTCCTCATAACGCCCGCGAGTGCTTTGCTTCGCAATAGGGATCGGCCGTTCATGCCGTCGTTGTAAATCAGTGTGCCCGTTTTCGCGAACACTTGCCCGCGTGCGGCACTTTCCGCCGTTACGACGCTCGCCAATGTGCCATCAATGCCGATTACGGGCAGGCACGATTTGTAAATCTCCCACTCGGGGCGTTTGGACATTGCCACCAAAAGTTGCACCGTTGCTTTCGGCGTCACGCAGTCGGCGGGGCTGCCACCCGCACCGCCGCCGAACGAAATATCGTCGACATCGACGCCGAGCTTTCGCAGTACCCGGCGCTGTTCGCGTAAACCATCGTTCGCGGTAGATTTCCCTTTGCTCACCGCCACGAGGCACGGCAACGTACTCGCGTATAAGTTATGGCTCACTTTCAGCGTGACCTTCAACGCTTCCTTGAGTGGCGGCGACGTGTTCGCGGCCACCATCGTGTCGTCGGTGTACGTCGAAATCGCGGGCAGATTCGTCGACTCCGGCTTTTGCACGGCGGCAGCCACGCGCACACCGGCTTTACGGAGTGCTTCGATGAACAAGCCGCGTGCGAAAAGTGCGGGGTCTTCGACGGGGTAGATTTTCACGCTCGGCTTGGCATCGATCGCGATGCTGCCACGAACCGAGAAGTGGTTCGGGCCGACGTTGAGGATCGTGATTCGCGTCCCCGAACCGGCTTTGCCCGTGGAAATATCGAGATCGGCCCGCAGGAAGTCCGTCTCCGGAATGAGCTTCACCTTTGCCGCATCGCCAATCTTTTCACCCGCGGACACCACGATGTCCACGACGTTATCGTTGACGAATATCGGCGTGACCGCGTCCGGCCCACTACCGGAGCCACGCGTTTTCTCGAACAAGCGGTCGTCGACCAATACTTCTCCGGTCACCTCGCGAATGCCCGCTTCGAAGACTTGCTTCGCCATCGCGATCAGTTCCGCACGCGGGTCGATCCCCGTGAGATCGGCTTCGGAAAGTCCGCTATTCGCGTAGGTGTGGTCGTTATTTTTGAACGCGGCGGTGCCATCGGGTTTCGCCCGGCCACCGAAGGTGAGATCGCCCTTGCCCACCAAAATCAAATCGCCATCGAGCACGCCTTCGGCGTTTACACTGCCGTGAAAATGCACGGGCGTGACGATCCGCGCATCGGCCCCCATGCTGATGATCGCGTTCGCGCAGGTATAGAGTTTCGTCGTCGAAGCGGGCGTGCAGAGCTTGTCCGAATTTCGGCTAAACACGATCTCGCCGGTCTTCGTATCGACGACGTGGATGCCCCACTTTGCGTGTTTGTAATCCGGCCCATCGATAATCGCCGTCAGCTTCTTCACGAGTGCGTGGTCTTCCGCTCGCACATTCGGGAACGCGACGCCAACGAGAATGGCGACCAGCGCAAAACGCAAGTATGGCACGGAGTGTTCCTTCGTTTGGAATGGAAAAAGCGAATTGTCCCCGACCGCACGGCCCGTGTCAAGCAACCGAGAATGCACCTCGCTTGCCGCGTTTGCAAGAAATTCCGATGGCCGGGAAATATTGCTCTCCCCTTGCAAGAAATACTCTGGTAAAGTCCCGCTTCGATTCGACCGACACGGACGTCGGTGGAACATGGCATTCGGCGGCAAGGAGGCTCCGCGTGGCCCGTCCTTGGCGACTTCGACACAAACTGTTTCTCGGCCTCGGCCTCGTCGTCGGTAGCATTGCGCTGCTACTGGGCGGGGCGGTATTTGGGCTGCTTTCCTACGTGGAAGCGGGCCAGATCGTCGACCACAAACTGCACCAGTTGCAAGTGACGGTGGTGCTACGCGATCAGATTCACCAGATGGCGGACAACCGCACGAACCCCGACGGCAAATCGCAGAACCGCCAGGAACAACAGCAATATATTTTGCACTGGTACACGCAGGTTCGTAACTCGCTCGATTACTATCGCGAAACCCGCAAGTCGGACCAAAACTCGCAGTTTCCGGATCCCGACGATGGCGAAGGCCAACGGCACGCGCTCGCGAAAATCGACACGAGCCTCGCGAAACTGAAACAACTGATTACGACGCCCGGAACGCGAGCCGATTCACAGGGCGATCAGCGCGTGATCGACGACCCGGCGGTCCGTGCGGCGTACCACGAACTGATGAAGGAATC
>JANXNT010001326.1 GCA_025353985.1 Limnoglobus sp. | reverse complement strand
GCGGGACTGATTCTCGGCGGCATTTTGCTCAAACGCGAACACGATACCATCGGTAATTGGTGGTCGCTGAAAGTCCTCGGCACCATCGGACTCTGGAGTGTGTCGGCGCTGTTGCTTTACATGCGATATGCGGCGAATGTTGGGGGGCGTCGGCTCGCGATTCTGTCGATCCTCGCGTTCGCGCTGCTCGTTGCCGTGCTGGCCACCGCACACCCGTTTGCGGAGGTCGCGAAGTGAACCTCCGGGCCATCGGCTGTAATTTCCAGACTGCAAACGTCGAACTCCGCGAGAAACTCGCGTTTACTCCCGAGCGCCAAGCGTTTGCCGCCGGCGAACTCTCGGCACGCTTCGGCTGCGAGACGGTGATCCTCAGCACGTGTAACCGCGTCGAGCTTTACGTCGGTCGTGCACAGGGTGGCTCGCATTTCGACCTCGACCTCGCTGCGGAGTTCCTCGGCGAAACGCACGGCCTGCCCGGCGAGCGCGTGCGTCCGCTGCTGTACGGGCACTCGGACGCCACCGCCGTGGCGCACCTGTGCCGCGTTGCTGCTAGCCTCGATTCGCTGATCGTCGGCGAAGGGCAAATTGCCGGTCAGGTGAAACAAACCTTCGAATCCGCACGCAAACAGGGCACCACCGGCCCGCTAATGAACGCGCTATTTCCGCACGCCCTCCGCACCGCCAAACGCATCCGCACCGAGACTGGCATCTCCAGCGGGCACGTCTCCGTTTCCAGCGTAGCGGTCGATTATGTGCGCCAAGTGTTCGATTATTTCGAAGATAAAACCGTGCTGGTGATCGGCGCGGGGAAGATGGGCAAACTCACGCTGAAGCACCTGCAAGAACTGAAACCGGGCCGCATTTTGGTGACGAACCGCAGCCCGCAAAAGGCGATCGAACTCGCGGGTTATTGCGGCGGGAAAGCCATGCCGTGGGAAAAACTCGACGATGCACTCGTCGAAGCGGACATCGCGCTGAGCACCACCGGGGCCGCCGAACCGATCGTCTCGCGGAAACGGTACCACGAGTTGATCCAGCCGCGCCGAACGGGCGGTACGCTCGTCGTGCTGGATATTGCCGTGCCACGCGACTTCGACCCGTCGATTCACGATGGCGACCGCGTTTGCGTGTTCAACATCGATGATTTGACGCGAGTTCGTGAACAAACGCTGGCGCAACGTCGCAAACATATCGCGCCCGCCGAGGCGATTGTCGTCGCCGAAGTGAAAGCGTTCGTCGACGACTGGCAGCGACGCAAAAACGGCCCCGTGATCCAGCAGTTG
>JANXNT010001288.1 GCA_025353985.1 Limnoglobus sp. | reverse complement strand
GTGGTAATGAACAGATAGTTGTCGATCTTCTCGTCCACGCGAGCAATCTTTTGAATCGCCCGATCGATATCGTCGATGGTTACTCGCTTGTGCTTCATTTCGTAGACAGTCCTAACCTGTTCTTCGTTGGCAACCAGAATTTCGACATCCCCGAATGCACCTGTTTGTTCGTCGGCGGCATTGTGCGAATGCAATGGTCGGCGTGTTTCTCCGATGCGTTCTCCGACGGCGTCGTAGGCCGCAGTAACAAGCAACACTGGTAATCGACTGGATCCTCGACACGCGAGATGCTGTTGCACCAGACCGATGATCATTTCCGTCGAGAGTGCGATCGGACCAGATTTTTGTTTGAGCGAGGCTTGAAGCGATTCCAGTTGCTCGATTCGGACGTTCCGCATTTCGAGCAAGATCCGAAAGGCATCGGTCAATATGCTGGTTGCGGATTCTTGCCCAGTTGCGACCGCTTCGAGTAGAAGAAAGAGTTTCTCATACAGGAGTTTTGGCCGACCGACGGGCGTCACATCGGTAGCGAGCGTTCGATTGAAATTGCGAAAGCCGGGCGTTAAAAATGCGGTTGTCGAGTTGCACGGCAATCGATGGATCGCGACGAAGGAGGTCACATAATTTTCATCGTAACTTCTGCCGGAAAAGCAGTCGTCGCCCCCGATGGCCGTATACGGTTTACGCGGATCGATTCTGCTGTTATCGAGTTTGGCCAACATACAAGCGATTAGAAGGCGAACGGGTGCCCGGTTGTCGATGTACCGGCAGATGTATTCCAGACACTTGCTGTTTTCCGCATCGACCGTGTCGCGTCGCGTCAGTTTCTTCGCAGCCTTCGTCAACAGCGTTTCCAGACGTTCATTCGGTTTCATCGAACAGGCTCGCTTTCTTGACCCGCTGGCGCAGCTTCGGTTTTCTCGGGTCGTAATTCGTCCACAACACTTCTGTTCGCTTGTCTTTCGTCGAATGGATTGTCTTTTCTGGCGACACCGATTTGTGCCATTTTGCGGACCGGTACAACTCCTCCATTAATGGACAATCATAATTTGAGATCGCAACGAGGCCCGTTGCTGAATTTAATGCTTTCGCCAGGTTTCGGTGGTCGTCGTCGGTCATTTCAAACCCATAGGCTTTACTGTCGCCGCGGGTTCCATGTATGTAGGGTGGATCGCAATAGATCAAGGTTTCGGGGGCGTCGTAGATTCGTATCACTTCCAATGCGGGGCGGTTCTCGATCTGCACTCGCAAGAGTCGATCCGCAATTTCCGGTAACATTTCGACGCCGCCCAGCCAGCGACTCACTACGCCACTCATTCCGGCTCGGCTCGTATTTTTGCAGTTCGCCCAACGGCCTAAACTCGCAGTCTGTGCCAACCCCGTACGCACTTGCCGTGCGCGAACGTAGAACCTGCGAGCGCGTTCCATCGAGTCCGATTTCGCATCAATCTCGCAAGCCTGGGCGAACTCTTCCCGCGAGAATGGCGTCAGCCCGATGCGTTCTGTGAGTTCGGCTTTGTTGTCGCGTAACATCCGGAAGAAGTTTACCACTTCGCCATCGAGGTCGTTGTACGTTTCCACTGGCGATGGCTCTCGATTGAGCAAAATCGCACCAGAACCCGCGAACGGCTCGCAGTAATGATGGCACTTCGGCAACAATGGCAGCAGCCAGTCGAGATGCGAATACTTGCCGCCATACCAACCAAACGCGATCTTTTTCTTGCCGCTAATTCCAACAGAAACTGGGCTCGGAGCATTTCGACGTGGAGCCATGTTCGCTTCCCTTTACCCTCAACATACTACCAATCGATTCCGGACAAAGGGCAATCCGGAATCGAC
>JANXNT010001279.1 GCA_025353985.1 Limnoglobus sp. | reverse complement strand
GAGCGGGTAGCCCGCGCAACTCGTGACGACGACATCGCACTCTTGCGGCACGCCCGCCTTCACGACTTCCCGGCAAAACGCGACGCCCGTTTCCCATGCTTGAATCATGTCGCCCGCACCGAGCCACGTCACGCGGCGCTTACCGTCGATGCAGACATTGACGATGAAATCGCAACCGGTTTTCAGTGCGATCCGCGTGTTCTCTTCGTGAACGGGGTTGCCTTCGAGGATGCCGCAATCGGCCTTCGGGTGTTCGAGGAACTTCGGCCCGTGCCAGATTTTCACGGTTTCCAGTGCGGCAATTCCGGGGCAGATCAGCTTGCGCCCACCGCTGTAACCGGCCATGAGGTGCGGTTCGATCAGGCCCGTGGTGATCTTCAGTTCCGCCGTCGTGTAGCGGTTGTCGATCCAGATCGGCACGCCCATCTCGGTGGTGCCGAGGTAGTCGTGTTCGTGCAGAACTTTGCCATGGTGGTTGACGCAACGATAGGTTTTGGCGATCTCCTCGCCGACGAGTTCGATGAGTTCGTCGCCTTCGTTGGGGCGATGCAACCCCGTGGCGATCAAGATCGTAATGCCATCGCGTGGCACCCCGGCGGCTTCGAGCGTTCGCAGCATCGGTGGCAGAATCAGCTTGTTCGGCACCGGCCTCGTGATGTCGCAAATGACGATGCACGCGGTCTTCTTGCCCTGCGCCAACTCGAACAGCGGCTTCGTGCCAATCGGGTTCGCGAGTGCCGCTTCGAGAACCGCAACGGTATCCGTGAGGGGAACCGCATCGCGAATCGTCAGCGGCGGGGCGATCAACCGATCCGCGGGCAGGGTCACGTTCAGGCCCGTTTTGCCGTAGTCGAGAGTCACGTTCATAAGTTCGCATCGGGGAAGAGTGTGGGGATTGCTATCTATCAGGGATACCCGATTATCGACGTGGCGGAAAGAGTGGACTGAGGATGCGCGTTTATATATTTCACGCGGCGGAAACGGATACTTCGTGCAAAGGCGAAAACCTCTTATTCTGGTAGCCGCAGGTCTTTAGCCTGCGTTTGCCACGAGCCATCGCTGAGGGTCGTGGTGAGTCTTCGAAACACGACGGTTCGTACGCCCGGAATGACCGTTCTGGCTTATCGCGTCGCGTCTTGCAGACTCGCCACGACTGGTTTTTCGATGTTATTGTCCCCGCCCCATGGTATCACCATGGGCTGATAGAGCGACACTTTCAGTGTCGGGGTTCTGTTTTCCAGTCTATCATAGCCCGTTACATTCTATTCTATCCGATTGGTCTCGTATAAAGTGGATTCTCGCCTGCCTTAGTGACATCGCGAGTTGCGAGAATACACTTTCTTGAATATCACGCGAAATTCCCGGAGATGCCGATGCTACTGTACTCGCACTTTGCCGATGCCTTGCCGTATGCGGATTTCTTCGCGAAGTTTGGCACGTCGAAAGACAAGCCGCGTTGGGATGTCACGAAGAGCCTCGTTACCCCCACCGATGCGCAAACGCTCACGCTGAAATCGTTCAAACGCGAGACGCACATCCTCGTGCTGGCGGGTGCGTGGTGCGGCGATTGTGCGTCGCAGTGCCCGATTCTGGAGAAGTTTGCCGAGCTTGCGCCATCGTTAAAGGTCCGCTACTTGGACCGCGATGCCTACCCGGATGCGCAGAAGGAACTGCAAATTAATGGTGGCAACCGCGTACCGGTGGCGGTGTTCTTCAGCGAAGATGGCCAAGAGGTTGCGCGATTCGGCGAACGCACACTCACTGCGTACCGGATGCTCATTCAGAACCTGTCCGGAGAATCGTGTGGCAGCGGAATTGTGACTGCAAATGCGCATTTTGCGGGCGTCGTGCAGGATTGGCTCGATCAAATTGAGCGCGTTCAAGCGATTCTTCGATTATCGCCACGCCTGAGGCGTTTGCACGGGGACTAATCGTGCCATAAGGTATAGCGTGCGTGCCCTGCGCACGATCCGTTCGCGATGAGGCTCATTATGTTTGGCTATCCGTGCCCGATTTGCAACCAGCGCCTGCTCGCGTCTCCGGAGCGGGTGGGCCAGCGAACGATTTGCCCGAAGTGCTTGAAGCCAATTGTCATTCCGCGTTCGAACGTACCCCCGCCGGAACCGCTCGATTCGGCAGACGACATCGACCCCGACGAAGTGCCGATCAGCCTCATGCCTGTGGCGGACGACGATTCGGTCGAAGCCCCGTCGCCGCGCACACCGATGCCGGACTTGTTGCCACCGATACGAATATCGGCGTCGGCCACCGATAGTTCGTGGGTGCCGCTGACGCCGAACTACCAACCGTCGGATATCGATTCCGGCGCAGATTTGAGCAATTTCGGTCCAGAATTGGAGCATTTCGACTCCGCGCCGTTAGTCGACTTGATCCCGATTCCCCACGTGGAACACGCGCCCGCTCCGGCGATGTTCCCCACGACGGCGTTCGCCGAAATGCCGCATGTGGCCGATGCGACGCCGTTGCCGGAAGTGCCTTCGATCCCGCGATTTCCGCAACCGCCGGTGGCATTTCAGCCGATGCCGAATTACTTCCCGCCACCGGCTGTGTCGCAAACGCCACCGCCAATGGCCACCGCACGCCCCGCCGCCACCATACGCAGTTCGTACCCCAGCCGCAACGACGCCATCGCCAACGGCACGGTCGTGTTCAACCCGACCGATGTCGAATCGTCCGACATTGCCGCCGACCTGACCGCCGCACTCACGATGCGGATGAAACCGCCGCCAGAACCGCCGAGCGATCTGCGACTCTCCACCGGAATGTGGATCATTCTGACGGCGATTGCCATCAGTATGTGGATGTTCTGTATGATGGCGAACATGCTCGACCCGCTGAAATACGTCGCGCTCATCGCAATATTCGAGCTGCTCGTCGGCTATTTCTGGATCGCGTATCTGGCGGGCCATCGCAACACGGTGCGGGGCCTAACGACGTTGCTGCCACCGGTGTGGATCTGCCGCGCCATCGAGTCCAACCCGTACCAGGGTTATCGGCCACTGCGATTCGTGCTGACCGGGTTAGCATTGCTGTTGCTGTTCATGGTCGGGCCGCGGATGCAGCCATCGATTTACGCCGCGATCGGCATGGACGCGGAAGCACCGAGCGTGGTGAAGGAAATCAAACCGACACTACTCAGCCGATTGGCCGAAGGCGAACGCGACAACGACGCCGGCAAGCTCGTCAAGGCGTTGAAATCGCTATCCGAACCCAGCGAGCAACAATTGCACGACGCCGCCAGCGAGAAAGCCGACCTGTTGGTGAATTTTCGTAGTCACTTCAACAATACCAACAACGAAGTCCGTGAGTTGGCGTTCGCGAACTTCGTCAAATGGGCTGGCAACGATGTGAAAGCGGAAACGATCAAAGCGATTTCATCGGATAACGACGTCGAACGTCACGATGCGATCCGAATCGCAGCGCAGTTGAAAGATGTCGCCGTCGCCAAGGCCGTCGCCAAGCGGATCACCGTCAAAGACGATCGCACGGAAGTCAAACTCACGCTGTTAGCAATCGGCGGAACGGCCGCCGAAGAAGCCGTTTTGCCGTACCTCCGCTCCGAAAGTTTCGACGTACTCAGCATCACGCACGACGTGTTGAAAGCCCACGGTGGCGAGAAAGCCCTCGCCGAACTTCAGAAAACCACCAACAAGACCGCACGCGGTTCGATCCTCGAAACCATCCTCGCCATTCAGAAACGCCTGGGTACGAAGTAACCGGTGGCGACTTCACGTGGCAGAGAATGATACCTTTGCAGATGTCACCACAATGGCAATGGGTGTGGCCCCGTCCCATGGTATCACCATGGGCTACGTGAGCGGTCCCTTCAGGACCGAAA
>JANXNT010001024.1 GCA_025353985.1 Limnoglobus sp. | reverse complement strand
GAGGAACTTCGACCCGATTACCGCGAAGTGTTCGTACTGTTCCACGAACGCGGTCAGAGTTACGAGGAAATTTCCGAAGTCGTCGACCGGCCCGTTGGCACGATCAAAACGTGGCTACACCGGGCGCGTGCCGAGCTTCTGGACCGCCTGAAACGTAGGGGTTTCGTCCCGCCCGAACCGACCCGCGCGAAAGCGCCGTGAACCTATGAACGAAGTGAACTCGAACTCCGAATGCGAACGCTTCGCTGCGTTAGTGACCCGCTTACTCGACCGCGAAGCGAGCGCCGAGACCTTAGCCGACGATTCGCACATGGTCGAATGTGCATCGTGCCGAGAGATGGTTGCGATTGTCGAGCAATTCCCGTTGCCAACGCCGAAGCCTTCGATGTTGTTTACGGAGCGTGTCGTGCGTGCGGCGGACCGCGACTACCGGCAACGTCGGCGAACCCGCTGGATGGTGCGAAGTGGCGCGATGGCAATCGCGGCCTCGGTGCTGGTGGCCGTGGTGGCAATGAAACCGTGGGCAGCGAAACCGAACGAGATCGTGCAAGTACCGGAAGTGAAATCGATCGTGAAGCCGGTTAAGCTCGAGCAATCGTTCGCGGAAGCGGGTTCGGCGTTCGTTTCGATCACGCGGAAGGCGACCGATCAATCGTTGGCCCCCGCCGTCAACTGGATCGCTAGCCGCGATGCGGTCGTGCCTGCCGAACGCAACTCAGGCTCCACTCTGGCGAACCTGCCGAATGCTGCGAAAGATGGCATCGAGCCGATCGCAAACACCACGAAACGTGCGTTTAATCTGTTTGTCCGCGATGTCGCCGGTTTGACTGCGTCCGGCAAAATGAAGTCGTAACCCCAACGCGGATCGCCCATGCGAGTTACCCGATACGCCACCCTGATTCTCGTCGCGTTGGCCTGCCTGCCAACGGCCCGCGCCGCGAATCCGGCTCGCGATGAGCTACTCAAACTCGTCCCGCCCGACACGGCAGTTTGCCTCGTAGTGCAAGGCCTGCGTGAACGCGCCAAAGCCATCGGTGAATCGCCCTTTTCTACGTGGGTGGCCGAGAAGTTCGCCCCGCTCGTCAACGCATCCGGTGATATTCAGAAGATTCGCGACACGGAGAAAGTCCTGACCGCGATTCTGGGCATCAGCACCGCCGACCTGCGCGACGAACTCCTCGGCGATGCGATCGTGCTCGCCTATCAACCGGGGCCGCCGGGCAAACCGGACGCCGAAAGCGGCTCGATTCTGTTGAAGGCACGCAACCCGGAAACGCTTCGCAAGCTTATCGATAAGTTCAACGCAGCCCAGAAGGATGGCGGCGAATTGACCGAAGTCGTCGAACGCACGCACCGCGAACGGACGTATCAGCGGCGAGTCAAATCAAACGGCAAATCCGAGTATTACATCCTCGAAGGCGGCCTGTTCGTGTTTGCGGCACAAGAATCCGCGATTACGGCTGTCATCGATCAGCAACTCGCACCAGCGAGCAATGTGCCACACGTCGCCAAGGCGATTGCAGACCTCGGCGTCGCCGATGCGTTCCTCGTCTGTTGGGTGAATCCGCGTCGGCTCGATCCGGAGATTCTTGCCCACGCCAAAGCGGCCGAGGAGCCGAAAGATCGTGCGGCACGCGAACAAGTTCGCAAGTTGTGGTCGGCGGTCGATCAGTTCGCGATTTATCTCGATGTGCGTAGCGATCTCGAAATCGGCATTGCCGCCACATACCGCGCGGACGCGATGCCGCCCGAGTGGAAGAACGCCTTCGAAGCCGCACCGGCCCGTTCTGCGCTCTGGCAGTCGATCCCCGACGATGCGATGTTCGCCATTACGGGCCACGCCACGGCGAATCAGATCGTGAACCTGATGTTGTCGTTTTCGCCTGAAGCCGACAAGTTATCGGCACGCAAGGAGATCGACAAATCGCTCGGCGCAATCATCGGGAAAGAGAAACTGCCTGCGGTGTTATCGGGTGTTGGCCCGGATATCGCGATCTGGGCGGCGAAGCCGAACAAAGGCTTTTTCCCCGCAATCACGATGGCGGTGCAAGTCGATGCGACCGACCCGGCGGTGCCCGTTGCCGTGAAGAAAGCGGTCGACTTTTACGCACAGTTCGCACAGTTCGAGTACAACCGCAATAACGACGACGCCATCGAGTCAATCGACGACAAAACCGGCGGTTGGGACGTAAAATCGTTTGCCAACCCGAAGCGGTTCCCGCCGGGCGTCGAACCGGCTTACAGCATGAAGGATGGCTATCTGCTATTCGGCAGTTCCCCTGCCGTTGTGAGGTCGTTCGTCGCACCGACGAAGCGCGAGATTACCACCGCCGACGTGCCGCTCGTGCGGGTGTCTGCCACCTCCTTGCGAGCGTACTTTAAAGAGCATCAGAAGCCTGTCGTTCAGTGGCTTTCGGAAGTTCAATCGCGGCCGACGGACGAACTCCAGAAGGAACTCCAATCGCTGGCCGACATCCTCGAAGCGTTCGACCGCATCGGAATCATCGCCAGTGGCAATGGCCAAAAAATCCGCCTCGGCTTGAGGGTAAAGTTCGTCCAACCGCTCCAAAAGCCGACGAAATGACCTCTAATAATCGACGTAAGTCCGAATTGCGAACGCTCCAAAACCGTGTTTTGGAGTGTTTTTTGTCTCAAAATGCCACTTTTTTATCGCAAATGACTTATCGGCTTCGGGTTCTTTAGCCGTATCTCTCACTCGCATAGTGGGTTACGCCGAGGGGCCATTCGCTTGGCATCGGCGCAAGTACCGTCCAAAAATCGACCGAATGCGACCTAAAATCGACCGTGCGCGCCTTTTATATGTC
>JANXNT010001262.1 GCA_025353985.1 Limnoglobus sp. | reverse complement strand
GGCGTGCCGGGTTTCGGCTCGCGGGGCTTTTGTTCCGTCGGTTTTTTCTTCTCGGGCTTTGTGTCAGTGCCGCCGTTCGCGGCATTCATACACGGCCCGATACCTTGCCTCAACCAGATCATCGCGGCCGTCGCGGCCGATGCAATCGCGTCGTTCACAGCCGCTTTTTCGCCGGGCTTGAACTTCGATAACACGAAATCGACCGCATCGCCTTCCGAGGGTTGCCCGACGCCGATCCGCAGTCGCGGGTAGGCATCGGACCCCAGCTGTTCCTGAATGTTCCGCAACCCGTTCTGACCGCCGTGACTGCCTTTCGCCCGCACCCGGAGTTTACCGAGTGGGAGGTTGAAATCGTCGCTGATAATCAGCAAGTCGTCGATCGGCAATTTATAAAAATCGACGATCTGCCGCACGGCACGGCCACTGAGATTCATGAACGTTTCGGGCTTCGCGAACAGCACCTTCTGCCCCGCTTCGGTCGCTTCGGCAATCACCGCCTGAAATTGCGAGCGAAACGGGCCGACTGCCGGTGAAGCAGCCAAGTAATCCACGACGTCGAAACCGACGTTGTGGCGTGTCCCCGCATACTTGGACCCCGGATTCCCGAGGCCGACGATCAGCTTCATATTCGCACGAATTCATGTCAAACGGCAGTCGCCAGTTCCACGTCGTAAGGACTATTCCTCGTCGTCGGCGGCCTTCTTTTCCTTCTTGATGATCTCGGGGCCAGCGCCCGTTTCGCTACCCAGCACGACGGCGTCTTCCGCTTGCGCACCCGGGAGTTTCAACTGCACGACGATTGTGTCGGCCGGCTCTTGAACGACCACACCGGCTGGCAGGATCAGTTCGCGAACGTGAATCGGCTTGCCGAGCGTCAGCGTCGTGATGTCGATCGTGATTTCTTCGGGGATGGCAATCGCCAGACACTCGATGTGCAGCGTGTGGAACGGCTGTTCGAGCACGCCACCGCCGGTGTTCTTCGGGGTATTCTTGAGCTTCACCGGGATCGTGACCTTCACCTTTTCGTCTTTCGAAATCCGCGTGAAGTCCGCGTGCAACATGATGTCGCCGAGGTGATCCCATTGCAGTTCGCGAATCAGCACCTTCTCGGTTTTGCCGCTCACGGTAAGGTCCAGCACGCGAGCGTGTTGCACCATAATCGCGCGGCGCAGATCTTCTGCCGAAATGCTAATCGCAACGACCGGCTCTTTGTGACCATAAATAATGGCAGGCACGCGGCCGAGTTTGCGAAGTTTGGCAGCAGCGTGAGAGCCACTACCCGTGCGTGGCTCAGCAGCCAGCGTGACGGTTTCAGACATGTTTTAAGCCTCAAAAGCGATCGGCTAATCTCGTACAGCAAGCTGCACTACCATCGCACGACCGCAACAACATCGAATTACAGGAAATGTGATTATGCAAAGAAGCCACGAACGCGGCAAGTAGTCAACGTTTAGCCGCGCCGCGCAGGCTCTGCGTAGCGAAGCGCGGGGCGTGAACCGCCGGACACGAACGCTGCGATACGCCGTGCCCGCGCTTCGCTCCGAAGACTGCGCGGCGCGGCTAAACGACGAAAAATCCCCTTTCTCATCAAGATTCTCCCCATTTGGGCGAAACCTAGTAAGACGGCGGAGGCTGACTTTCTTGCGAGAGCGACCAGACCACGAACAACCGGGAGCCAGGCGTGCCGAGCCAACATGCGATATCGACGGTCGATTTGTGGAAGCGGTATGGAACCGTCGAGGCCCTGAAAGGCGTTTCCCTGACGATCGAACCGGGGGAGATCTTCGGCTTACTCGGCCAGAACGGCGCGGGGAAATCAACGCTGATTAAGATCCTGCTAGGCATCGTCAAAAAGACCGACGGCGATGCGGACCTGCTCGGCGAGCCAGCCGGGCGTGCCGACGTTCGCAAGCGGGTCGGCTACCTGCCCGAAGA
>JANXNT010001247.1 GCA_025353985.1 Limnoglobus sp. | reverse complement strand
CCGCCGACTGCGTAATCACCCCTTCGCGACGCATTCGTCGAGGAGTGCCGTTAGCGGTTCGGCGGGGCCGGCTTCGTACTGATACTGGCCGATCTTGAATAGTAACTTCACTTTGTTCTTCGGGTCGTTTTCATCGCCGACGCGGTAGAGCAGCACGTCCTGTTTCTTGCCATTTGTCAATTTCACGACGAGACGCCCGAACCAGACTTTTGGTGGCAGTTGATCGACCCGTTTCGCTTTCAGAAAGTGTGCCAGCAACTGCGGTTGATCGGCTTCGGCGATGGGGAACAAGATGCGAAGCTTGCCGATGTCTGGGCCGCTGTGAGGGCGATTCAGCACGAAGATTTCCATCGCGCGAATGTCGGTGGGGTTGAGTTCATCGAACGATTGGAACGCGGGTTCGGCAAAGAGCGAGAGCAGAATCGGCACGCCGATTCCCGGCACGAGCAGGAAAAGTGCCAACAGCCCACCCCAGATCGGCAGGCGGCTGCGGGTACTGGGCGTGGGCGGAAGCGGTGTGTCGTTCGGCACGGTGTTTACTTCTGAAGGTGGGCTTCGAGGAACCACGTCGATCTGTCCAGGTCGCGCGAGACACCCGTAAACAGATCGGCCGTGTCGCTATCCTCGAGCTTCGTGGCTTCGTCGATAGCGGCACGGGTCGTTTTACCGACCGCAGCGAATCGTTCAACGAGCGCCGCCACCACCGCGACGCCATCGAACGTTTCGCCTGGAAATTCCGTCAATCGCGTGTGTGAAGCGGTGTGGCGTGCGGTGCCGAGAGCCACCCCGCCGAGCGCCGTGGCACGTTCGGCGACTTCGTCGATCGCTTCTTCGACTTCCTCCGCGAGTTTGTCGAACAGTTCGTGCAACCCGATGAAGTGCGGGCCTTTCACGTTCCAGTGTGCGTATTTTGTCTGTGTGTACAAGTCGATCAGATCGAGCAATTGCTTGTTGATGAGTGCCACAACCGAAGTGCGGCGATCCGCAGGCATGTCGTTGTGAGTGTTAAAAGTTCGTGCGGCCATGGGAAAAGCTCCGTGTGTGTGATGAACACGGAGTGATACCGCAATCGCCATGCCATCTTAAACGACGTGGCGATGAGGCGTTAGCCATTCAGAACTTGCATGATCCGCTCGAAGTCGTCGTTGTTGTCGAAGCCGATCACGATCTGGCCTTTTTCCTTGGCCTTCACTTTAATCTCGACGCGGCAGGCGAACTTCTGGCGCAGGTCGTTCTCGAGGCTCGTGACGTGTGCCGTCTTTTCGGCGGGTGTGCTCGCTTCGCGCTTGGAACTCGTGTCGGCGACAGTGACGGGTTCTTGCCGGAGCAGCTTGATTTGCTGTTCCAGTGCATGAACAGAAAGACTTTTCACGATGATGTCTTTGCACAACGACGACTGCAATTTCGAGTCCGCAACGCCCTTCAGCACCTTGGCGTGGCCGAGCGAAATCGTCCCGTGCCGCACCGCATCTTGCACATCGCTGGGCAGATTCAGCAGGTTCACGAGGTTGCTGATGGTGGTGCGATCCAGCCCGAGTTTCGCACCGAGTTGGTCTTGCGTCATCTTGAAGCGTTCGAGGTATTCCTTGAACCCCGTAGCCTTCTCGATGGCGTTGAGGTCGCTGCGCTGGATGTTCTCGACGAGCGCGGCCTCGA
>JANXNT010001218.1 GCA_025353985.1 Limnoglobus sp. | reverse complement strand
ATTGCATTCGGGGTTGTTCGTGTCGAAGCCCCAGTCGCCGTAGTGGGCAACGTAAATGTCGGCGTAGCCATCGCCATCGAGGTCGCCCCACGCGGCGCTCGTACTCCAGAGCGTATCGTTCAGCCCCGCTTTCTTTGTGACTTCCACGAACCGTCGCGAACCGTTGCCGTCGGGTTCGTTGTGCCACAAGATCAAGCGGTTGTATCCGGTCACGAGGAGATCGAGGTAGCCATCGTTGTCGTAGTCGAACGCGGCCGCCCCGTGCGAATATTGCCAGTTTCCGGTGAGGCCAACCTCTGCGGTGACGTCCTTGAACTTCATCCCGCCGAGGTTCTTGTATAGTCGGCACGGATGGCCGCGAACGGCTTTCCCCTCGTAAAAACCGCCACCGGGGAAGAAGATGTCGAGCAATCCATCGTTGTCAAAATCGAACAGCGCCACGCCGCCGCCGAGCGATTCGATGATCGCGAAATGATTCGCTTCTTCGCCATTTTTGTAGGTGAAGTCGACACCGGCATCAGCCGTCACATCGCGAAACCAATCGGGGCCGAACGCTGTTTCGGGTTTCGTCGGATCGTCTTTAACGACCGGAGAAATCGCTTTCTCGGCGGAACATCCCGTTAAAATTAACGCAATCAGCATCGCAAACGGTAGGGTGCGATACATGTTTCGTCTCGATCGTTGGGGGTCGGCTTCGCCGTTCAGTCTACGGTTTACCTAAGATGAGAGATAGCAACAAAGTCAACGTTCCTCCAGGCGGTGCGACGCACAATCATGAGCGAATCGAAAGTGGTGGGGATCGATCTTGGAACGACGTACAGCTTGGCGGCCTACGTCAAGAACGGGCTGCCGGTCGTGGTTCGCGATGAAGCGGGCACAGCCCTCGTGCCGAGTTGCGTCAGCTTTCACGACGATGGCACCGTGCTCGTTGGCACCGCCGCAAAAGAGCGGGCGCTCGCCGATCCGACGCACACGATCTTCAGCGTGAAACGCCTGATGGGCCGCACGCTCGCCGACCTCGCGGGGCAGTTGAAGCACATTCCGCACCAGATCGTCGAACGCGAAGTCGAAGGTGGCCGCAAAGTTCTGCGCGTTTCGATTGGCGGCAAGGAACACACTCCCGAAGAACTCTCTGCGATCATTCTGAAGGAAATCCGCAAGCGGGCGGGCAACCCCACGAAGGCGGTGATTACCGTCCCCGCATATTTCGACGATGCGCAACGGCAGGCGACGCGCGATGCGGGCCGCATTGCGGGTCTCGATGTTCTGCGCATCGTCAACGAACCGACTGCCGCCGCTTTGGCTTACGGACTGCACACAAAAACGACCGGTACCGTGGCAGTTTACGACCTCGGGGGCGGTACGTTCGACTGCTCGATTCTGGCGCTTTCCGATGGCGTCTTCAAAGTGCTCAGCACCAACGGCGACACGTACCTCGGCGGCGATGACTTCGACCGTGCCATCGCCGAAGTCGTGGCAGCCGAGTTGAAACTCGAACTCTCGAACCGCGAACCGGAGTTACTGCAACACCTTCGCGATGCCTCCGAGAAACTCAAAATCGCCTTATCCAGTAGCGAAACGGCAACATTCGAGTTGCCGTTGAAGCAGTACACCCGGACGTTTACCCGAAGCGAATTCGAGGCGTTGCTCAAACCCCA
>JANXNT010000080.1 GCA_025353985.1 Limnoglobus sp. | reverse complement strand
ACCAGGGCTGCCACCGCACGCCCCGCAATCGTACGCCGATTTGTGCGGGTTGTTTAAACTGTTCGAGCCGTGCCCGAGTACGAATACGAACCGGGCGAACGTGTGAATTAGCCCGATGTCGCGCAGAAAACGTTCGGCAATCGTCGCCATTTCGTTCATCGCGTAACCGATCGACTCATCGGTCTTACCGGCCAGAAGCGATTGTCGTTCGAGTTTCAATCGTGTTGCGGGTGGTGTGCGAACAACGCGGCCAAAGCGATCTCCTATCCGTCCGGCCAGGCGTGGGAAGAGGATGCGAGCAACGAGCGGTACCGATGCGAGCACGCCGACGCCCGCCGAGAGAACCGCGCCGATGGCGAACGACTGCGACCATCGTTGTAGCCGGTGCGATGCAGCACCGACGGCACGCCGTGCTTTCTTGCGTCGCAAGTGATTCGCCGACTGATCTTCGCAGACTTGCTCTTCTACCCAGCGATCCGGCGTAAGCACGATCGGGCAGAGCGGGATGAAGAACGGATCGGCCGCCCCGCGATAGTACATCGCAACGTTGAAGAAGCCCGCCACGCCGAAGGTTTCGCAGTCGGGTGCGATTTCTTCGAGGTGCCTACGGAACGATTCTTCGCGTTCGTCCAAACAGGTGATGGCTTGAAATCGCGGCCGCACCGGTTCCGTCGCGGCCTTGCTGTAGTGGAGTGCGATGGCATCGAGCGTGCGATTACGGAAACGCCGTTCGTACGCCTGGTGGAACACGCGACGTCGCTCAATCGGCCCGAATTGCGCGATCTCGCCCGATAAATGTTTCCAGTCGGCAGGCGAAAGATCGTGCAACTCGCTTGCGGACCATCCGAGGATTTGACTGAGTTGGAAGATCGGGAACACCCGCAACGGCAACGGCACCGCACCCACTATCGGACCCCGTTTGCGTAACGTCTCGCGAACTTCGGCGAGCGGAACTTCGTTCACAACTGACGCCACCGCGAACCGGTCGAGGATCAATCGCACCGCCACGAATTCGACGAGCGTGCTACCGGGGATCGGATGCGCGACGCTGTCGCCACGCACCTCGACTTGGCGGATCATACCAACCCAACCGCGGAGTGCGAGTAACGTGGCGTCGAGATATTTGTCCCATTCGTCGGGCAAGACGCCGAGTATTTCGAGCGATTCGCGGATCGACTCGATGGCCGTGACGTTGCCGTTTAACAATCGTTTCGATTCGCTGCGGAGATCCTTCAGCCAAAGCTCGGGCGGATTCCAAGACTCCGCGTGTAGCCGAAGGAACGAGAGATAGAAGCCGAGGTTCTGAT
>JANXNT010001177.1 GCA_025353985.1 Limnoglobus sp. | reverse complement strand
TGACTTCACCGACGAGCAAATCTCCGACCTCGGCACGTGGGCAAAAACGCGATTTTCGAACGGTACCCCGAACGCCGTCGAACGCAAAGGCAGCCTCGTCATTGCCGCCGAATCGTTCGCGGCCACGCTCGATTTTCGCTATATTGTGGCACTCAACAAGATCGATCCGCTCGAAGAATTCCTCGAACGCAATCTCGTCCGGCTGACCGACGAAGCCAAGGCCAATCTGGTGAACGGCGACACAATCGAAGGCAAAGGCTGGACGCTCAACGCCAAGGAAATGGTCTGCACCGACGGCCGCGCGGCTAACAGTTTTCTCGTCAGCGACTTCACCGCCACCGATATCGTCGATGGCAAAGTCGCGATCTGGATTCGCGGCGACCCGAAGCCCGTCGTCCGCATCGCCGCCGGTTCGCCGAACGCACTCGTACTCGTTCGCGTACTCTCAAAACAACTCGCCGAGAAAGGCCCTGTCGTCGAGGATGCCACGGGGCTGGGGCGGATTATCTTCGAACGCGATAAGTCGACGCAACGCGGGCTTTTGGTGTTCTTGCTAGCGATTTTTGTGCTAGCCGCTATCGGCGGTATTGTGCTGGCCATCGCGGAAAGTGGCAATCAACGAGACAACTCAGGGATGCTGATTGGGATTGCAGTTGCACTGTTAGCACCGATCTTTTCGCTCCTGATCTGGTTCAACCGGATCAACATCTTTCGCTGCCATACCAATGGCGTCTGCTACATCAAAACGCGGTCCCGAAAAGAGATTACCTTCGAGGATGTGCGCGTCTTTACCTATAACGCGGTGCGGAACTATTACAACGGGGCCTACACCGGTACCGTCATCACGCTGAACTTCGAACCGGGTGAAGGCAGCGAAGGCGATACGATCAAGTACTCGGCGAACGTCAAAAATTCTGATGGCGAAATCGACAACCTCCGCGAACATGTGAGCCGTGTGATGGCCGGCCACATGCGGAAGCGGTTCGATGCGGGCCGACCCGTGCGGTGGACCGATGCAGTTCGTTTCATGGAAGACGGCCTTGAGGTCATCGTGCCCGGCGGCGTGTTTTCCAAGGGGAAAAATCGCGTCGTCCCCTTCGCGAGAATCTCCGGCTACGACATGAAAGATGGCTACTTTTACCTATTCGAGAAGGGCAAAAAGGACGTGCTGTATTCCGTGATCGTCAGTGCGCCGAACTTCTTTCCGGGCCTGGCGATGCTCAACACGATCCTCTACCCGGCCGTACCAAAACCAGCCGACGATGACGACGAGATTCCCACAGTGCAACCGGAGCGCGAAGACGGTGCCGACTAATATTGAGCGTGTGGCAATTTCGTTCCCAATTGAAGGCGGGCCGGATGCGCGATGTCGATGTGCTGATTATCGGTGCGGGTTTAGCGGGGTTGGCGTGCGGTCGTAGGCTCGCGCAGTGCGGTGTCACGTTTCAGATACTCGAAGCGTCCGATGCCGTTGGCGGGCGGGTTCGCACGGACATTGTCGATGGCTTCCGGCTCGATCGCGGTTTGCAAAGTTACCAGACCGCGTACCCCGAAGGATTGCGGGTGCTCGATCTCGATGCACTGGATTTCCAGCGTTTTTCGCGACAACTCATGATTCGGCACAACGGGCGATTCCATCGGCTCGCTTCGCCACTCGATAGTCTTTCCGGTGCCGTGCGTACGATTCTTCGCCCCATCGGCTCGACGCTTGACACGTTACGTTTGCTGCGTTGGAAGTGGTGGTGCGACCGCATGGGCAGCGAAACCGCGTGTGCGAACGCAGTGGAACCGGATGTCACGGTTCTCGAAGAACTGCGTTCCGTCGGGCGATTCTCCCCGCAAATGATCGAGCGATTCTTCCGCCCACTGTGTGCGAGCGTTTTGCTCGACCCGAGTTTGGCGAGTTCCGCACGCTTGTTCCGCAACTATTTTCGCACCTTCAGCAACGGTTACGCAGCGATACCCGCAACGGGTATGCAGGCGATTCCCGATCAACTCGCGAACGGATTACCCCCGGATTCGGTCCGATTCAACACGCATGTCATACGGGTGTCAGCGGGAGAAGTGATGCTGGCCAATGGCGAGCGATTGACCGCCCGTGCGGTGATTGTCGCAACCGAAGCGCCGACTGCTGCGAGGCTGTTGGGAACAACCGTAAACAATCCCGGTTCGTGTGGCGTGACGACGTTTTACTACGCGGCTGACCGTTCGCCGATTGGCAAACCGATGCTGATGCTGAACGGGGAAGGGCACGGGCCGATCACGTTTGCGGCGGTGCTTTCGGATGTCGCGCCGAGCTACGCGCCACCAGGGCAATCGCTGATTGCGGTATCCGTTGTGGGTGCCACGCCACCACCCGAAAGTGATGTGCGTTCGCAGTTGGTCGAGTGGTTCGGCCCTGTGGTCGCATCGTGGCGAATGTTGCGTTCGTATCATTTCGAACATGCACTGCCCGAACAAAAAGTGGCTCATCTGACGCCGTGGTCGCGGCCCGTTCGCGTTTCGCCAGGTTTATATGTGTGCGGCGATCACCGCGACCGCGGTTCGATCGACGGCGCACTCGCATCGGGTTTCCGTGCCGCACAAGCCTGTGCGGAAGAATTAGCAAAGTAAGGATGCGAAGTGGATTTCCATTCCCATTTGACTGAAATGGCACATGAATTTCCTGATCTCAATCAGGAAATTTAACCGCCGAGGGCGCAGAGTACGCGGAGAATAAAACTCAGATTTCTCTTCTCCGCG
>JANXNT010001176.1 GCA_025353985.1 Limnoglobus sp. | reverse complement strand
TCGCTGTCGCTGCTGATGATGTGGCTAAGCGAAGTCGATTCGGTTCCTCTGCAAGATCCCTCGGCATCGTTCCTGCGACTTTCGTTTCGTTGGCTGAAAACGACGATTGCCGCCAGCCCGACGAACGGGCCGCTCGTTCGCCGATTCTTCGAACTGCTGGAAGCGAACGCCGATACGTTGTGGCAAGTGCCCGTTATCGGCGCGAGCGGCGGGGAATCGGAACTGGACGAAGCGGAAGACAGCGACGACGAGGAAGACGACGACGACGATGCTTTCGAGTCGGCCTATGAAGGAATGAGCTACCGCGACTCGGCCGACGACGGCAACGACGGGGCGCTCGCCGAGTCCGGGCCGACGAGCGTGGCGGATGATTTCCCGCTGGAATCGTCCGCCGAACGCTTCGAAACGCGATTGCGGTTCATCGCGGCGGTCGCTCGCATGTGGCGAACCGCATCGCTGCCCCAACTCTGGCACGCCGACGATACCGATGCGGTCGATTCGCTTACAGTTTGGTTGTTGACGGCCCAACAGCACCGGATGAATCTCGACGTGTTCATCGAACGGCTACACGCGATCGAGCTTTCGGATAATGCCTCTGCACTCGAAGGTGTGATGGAGTACGATCGTCGCCGGATTATGAAAGGTCACCTGCTGGACATGGCCGTTTCGACGGCGGTGGAGATGGCGGCCGCCGAACGAGCGCTATCGGCGGCGCTTTACACGAAGCCCGAACTGAGATCGGCGGAAGAGGATGCCGCAACCGGTTGGAGCAACCTTGCGGTGCAACTCGAACAAGCGATCTTGCGAGGCGACACGGCGAGTGCCCGCGAGCGTTTGATTCCGTTCATCGAAGCGTTCCGCCGCGAGCCATTACTCGTCAACCCACCCGCCGACGGCGGCCCGCCCGGTCCTGCATTACGTGCACAAACCGCACTGCAAATGATGGAGTCGTTGTTACTCCGCCTGCCGCGTTTGGGCCTGTTGCGCGAGACTTATCACCTGACAAAACTTTCGCGAGCGATGGAGCGAAACGAGCCACCCGAACGGCGTCGCGTCAGTACGTTCGACCAACTCTTTCGTACGGCCGTGTCTGCCACGGTGGACGCATTGGCGGGTTCGGCGAAAGTGCGCAGCGATGGGCTGCCCGACAACGGCCCGCTGCTGCCCGCGCTGCGGCAGATCATGAACGTCTATCGCACGTTGTGGATCGAACACAGTCAATCGCTGCGGTTGTCGTCGCTCGAAGCGGTGCTCGACGATAAAGACTGGCAAGACATGAAGGAGTTCATCCGCACCTACGGCGGCGATCTCTTTACCGTGCGGTTTCTCACGCTGTCGAACATTCGTGGCATCCTCTCGCAGGGCGTTGACGAATGGCTCGAACGGATGGCCGACCCGGATAATCAAGCCGACCCGATGAGCGGAACCGAACCGCTGAAGCTCGTCATCGCATGGCAAGATGGCACCGTCGATAAGCTCCGAGCCAAGCGAAGCCTGGAGGTCGTGCTTCAAGCCTTGATCGAACACTACGACGAATATCGCGACTACAACACGACGACCACGCAATCGGATTACGGCGAGAATCTGTTCATTTTGCTCGATTTCCTTCGCCTGAAAGTCGTGTACGATCGCCGGGCGTGGCGGATGAAGCCGATGGTGTTCGCACACGAAATGCTGTGTCGCCGCGGCCACGATCGCCTCGCCGTGAGTTGGCGGGACATCATGCTCGAAGATGCGGCCAAACCGGCGGACGAGTTGCTCGCGCAACTCACGGCGCGCGAAACCGAACACGGCATTCGCGTGCGAACGATCCGCGACCGCCTTGAAGAACGCTTCCTACATCCGCTGCAAATCGATCGCGCCGTTGCGCGAGTGGCACCTGCACTCGCTGCCGTGCGCGACAGTGCGACAACCGAACCGGAAAATTCACCGGTGTTCCTGAGCTTGCTCGATGCGATTCAACCGCTCGCCGCCTCGCCATCGGGCGTTGGCCTCGATGTGCCCGTTTGGTTGCGTAAACTCGAAGACGAGTTGCGGAAACTCCGTGGCGTGCGTTCCTCCGATGGCGACGACGAGAAGATCGAAGACCCCTTACCGACGCCACACGTTCGCATCGATTTTGCCGAACTCCAACGGCAACTGGCGATCTGGGAACGCCCCATCGGCGAAGACGACTGAAAGATCGGGATTGATTTCCGGTCCGAATTCGGCGAAGTTCTCGCAGTTCGCTTTTGCAACGCGATGCGGAAGCATCTATAGTTGTCAGAAGCATAAGTCTCGCAGCGTCGATCGCCGTGGGATTTTGCGATGGCTAACAAGGGCACGCCCAACGTGGATTCGACGTCGAACGAACAATTTGCGACGGCCTGCGGGGCTTACGCCCCGATGGAAGTCTTGATCGAGCAAGAAGATGGGACGGCCGCCGCCCGTGGATTGCTCGACTTCCCGTTCGCGCTCATCGGCAGTCACGAAGCGAGCGATGTCCACCTCAACGCCACCGAAATCGAACCGATCCATGCGTTTCTGCAAGTGATCGGCGGCCACGTGTTTGTGGGCGATCTGGGTAGCCGCGGCGGAATCTACTGGCCGCACGGGCGGGAAATGTACGGCTGGCTCGTCCCGGATGCACCCGTGCAGATCGGCCCGTTTCGCATCCATCTTGTCGAAGCCGTGTCGCCACACCCCGCCGAATTCGGCCCGACGTTCCACCCGCTCGCCGCCGGCCCCGACGTGCCGATGGGGCTGCCGAAATGCACGATCGCGTTCCGCACCGGCCAAGCCACGCGCACCGAGTGGGAAGTCAATCGCGTCCTGACGTTCATCGGTGCCTCGCAATCGTGCAAAATCCACCTCGTCGGCAAGGACATCGCTCCGTTCCATTGCTACTTACTGCACACGTACGATGGCCTGTGGGTCGTCGATTTGACCGGTGGGAACATCCTCGTCAACGGCGAGCCGGTGCGATTAGCACGGCTATCGGATACCGACGAACTCCAAGTCGGCGAGTTCGTGATCGAGGCGAAATATCACGCGGTCGATGCGATGGCGGAAGTCGACGACGGCAGGATCTCGTTCGATGTCGGCGCATCATCGCCGCCGTTGCGAATGCCTGCGATTCAGAACCAAACCGAATATGATGAAGCCCTCGCCAGCGAACCGATTGCACCAGCGAATCGCCCGATGACTTCGGAGCAGTTCGCAGAGATGATCTCGAAGGTCACCGGTTCGTCGGGCAATCTCGGTATGAACTTCGACTCCGGGTTTTTGCAACAAACGCCCGACCCGACCGGCCCCGAGCTAATCACGGCAAGTGCCCGCACACCGGCACCGCGTGCCGATACGCCGTTGGCGGCGCTTCAAGCCATGGCGATGCCGACGTTCCGCCCGATGGGATTCCCAACGATCGCGGTGCCCACGGGCGACGCCGATGCCTCCGTCGTGCCGATGCTGAAGCAACTCGGCGAAATGCAGAACCAGATGTTCGCGCAATTCCAGCAATCGCTGATGATGATGATGCAAATGTTCGGCCAAATGCACCGCGAACAAATGGGGGCCGTGCAAAGCGAACTCGGCCGCATGACCGAATTGAACGTCGAACTGCAAAAGCTACAACTCGAGATGACAAAATCGAACGCGAAAAAGGAATCGCCCGCGCCCGAAGCCGCCACACCGATGGAACCCGCGTCCAATCTGCCGGCACCCGACGACGTCCCCGCGATGACGGAAGAATCCGCCGAGAACCACAACTGGGTCTACGAGCGAATGAACCAACTCAACGAAGAACGCCAGTCAATCTGGCAACGCCTATTCGGAATGCTCACACCAAAAAGCAACGGCGGCGGAGCCGCGTAATGACCGACATTTTGCAAAGTCATGCGACGAATAGGAAAAAGGGAAAAAATATTTCACTTCGTTGCCATGCGGAGAATCGGCTCTGTTAGTCTCACTTTGATAATGTGTATTCTCGAAAACCAGGCGAGCGGCACGGCGTAAGCGTGCCGTGGGAACTCTCTATGGTTGCCACGGCATGCTTACGCAATGCAGCTCGCCGGGCGCAGGTTCGTGCGTGAAAGCGCTGCAATTCCGTCTTGTGCTTTCCGAGTTGTTAGCCCGACGCGCAAGCGAGGGAAACCCACAAAACGCAACAGATTATCGCACCCACCCCCGAATACACTATGAATCAAAACGATGATTAGGAAATCCTTCACGGCGTTGACCAAGCCACTATTTGCGTGGCGTACCGATTAGCGTTTCGAGTTGCGTGCGCAATTTCTTGTGAATCGCGGTCGTGCCCTTCGATAGTACCAGTGCTTCACGAATGCTGAGGCCGGGGTCGGGTACGGGGAGTTTGTCGAGCGCTTCGTCGAGGGTGCCATCGAGATGATATTTGTTATCGGTCGAACTGATGTCGATCGCGAGCGAACGAAGCAGGTCGAGATCGCGATAGAAACTGCGTTGATCGATTTTGAGTTTCTTCGTGATCGCTTCGCGGGTGAGAGGGCTGCCCGCGAGATGTGTCAGCAATCGGCAAAGTCGAGCGGCACGGATGGGAGTGATGATGCAAGCGTCTTCCAACTTCGACTTAGCCATTATGATTCCTACCCCAAGTGTTGTGGGCCGCAAACGACTCGCAGAATCGGACCGACTTCTGCGAGTCGAGATGATGTCGTCGAATGCAGAGCTTAGGCCGCATCGCGAGGGGAATCAAGCATTACTTCCGCGCTTTCTGCAAAAGAATTTCCATCTCCGACAATCCGGTGTCAGTCGGCAGTTACTTCTTCGCACTCCAGGTGAACGAGGTGAGGCGGTTGAGGTCGCGAACGACGATGTTGTCACCGGCCACCGCGAGGTGTGCCCACGATTCGGAATCGGAAATCTTGCGTTCGTCGAGAAGCGTAAACTGCTCGGCGTTTGCCTCGATGAGATAGAGAATACCCTTCTGATCCAGGCCGAGTAGCGTGTCGCCATTCGCGATCAAGCTCCAATATTTGCCGAACGATTTCTCGGTGCGCCACGTCTGCTTGCCCGTTTTCAGGTTGACGCAAATCAGGCGTTGATCCTTACCGAGTAGGTAAGCATGATCTTTGACGATCACGGGCGACGACATGTTCCCTTCGTATTTGAACGCCCAACCGTCTTCGATGCGGTAGCCTTCTGCCGAGCTTCGCACGTTGAACAGTTGCGTGTTACCGCCGTAGGTGCTCGTGAAAAAACCGTCGCCGAACTGCGTCGGCGTGAGGATGTTCATCCCACGGAACGATGGCACTTCGCGGCTCCAAAGTATCTTGCCCGTGGCACAGTCGACACCGGCTAACTGAGATCGCGTTTGCACAACGAGCGCTTCCGTCGTGCCGAAGGTGCCGAGAACCGGCGACGAAAACGCACTCCCGGACATCGCGTCTTTCGACTCCAAAACGCGCCAGATCACTTTGCCGGTTTTCTTTTCAATCTTGACCACGCCGCCGCCCGCTTGCACGTACACCGCATCTTTATCGACGAGCGGCGACGACGCACAACCGAACGCGGGGACGCCACTTTCGTACTTCGCGGCAAGGTCGATCTTCCATCGGACATCGCCCGTCGCAGCATCGAGGCAGACGAGCAGATCGCGAATGCCCGCCACATAAAGTGACTCGCCATCGTAAGCCGGCGTGGCACGAATCCAGCTACCATTTGTCGCTGCAAAAAACGGTACCGTTAGCGAACCATCCCACTTCTGCTGCCAAACCGGTTTGCCGGTCTTGCGATCGAATGCTGTAACGACTTCGGTTTTCTTGTCGACGGTCTCAGTCGTGAAGACACGGTTTTCGCCGACGATTGGCCCCGAGTAACTCGGCCCGAGATCGCTGACTTTCCAGAGTTCCGTCAGCGCATCGCCTTTCAACTGCCTCGGCCACGGTTTCGCACCGGAAATGACACCGCTACGATCCGGACCACGCCACTGTGGCCACGTGTCCGCAGTCGGCAGAGCACTCGAAGCGAACAAAACGGACAAAGAGACAACGCAAAATCCGGTCATGGTTTTCCGTCCTTTCAGAAATGCAAAAAACCCCACCGTTTCCAAAATCGGTAGGGGTCTGCGCGGTGAATACTCGGTGCATTACAGAGTGGGCGCACCCGTGAGTGCCTTACGGAGCTTGTCGAGTGCGCTGGCCTGAACTTGGCGTACACGCTCTTTCGACAGTCCGAGTTCTTCTCCGACTTTCTCGAGGGTTGGAGAAATCGTTTGCTCTTTGAGGTTGAAGCGTAAACCGATGATCGACTTTTCGCGTGCGGTCAGGAGCGGGTGATCGTCGCGGAGAAATTGATCGACGCGGAAACTTGCACTGCTGGTCGGCTCAGTAATCGACTTGCCACCGGGTTCGCCATCGGGCAGTACATCGAGGGACATCGAACGTGCGAGCCAATCGGTCGACAGACGCTGCGAAATCCGGGCGAGTGCCCGGACGAGGCAAGTATAGGCATAAGTGCTGAAGCGAATCCCCATCCACGGGTTGTAAACAGCAACCGCTTGGATGAGTACGATGTGGCAATCGCCGATCATATCGTCCGCACGATTCGCTACAGCCATCCGGCGGCGTACCGCACGGTAGATGAGCTTTCGGTTCCCGATGACGATGCGATCGCGTAGCGTCAGGTAAATCCCGTGCCAGGTTTTGAGTTCGGTATCGGACTTCGAAGTGTGCATGCGATGGGCGGCGTAGTGCATGTAACGGGCATGTTCCCGCGTTACTTCGTCGGGCATGTACTTTTCGTCGTAGGACGTATTCGCCGCGATCAATTCCGTTGGGTCGTAAACCTTGGCTGCATTCGAGAGACGAAACGAATCGTGACGCACATAACTCGGGAGGCTCATCGAACGATGGATCGTTCGGGATACGGAACGAGTCGCAGGTTTGACGTCGATCATCTTGTTCTCCGTTCGAGAAACCACTACTGTTAAGAGCGTTTTAGACGATTATAAACCGCTGCCGCTAAGTTTCATACCAGTATTACGCAAGAATCTGACAAACGAACCGCGGAATCGAAACGTCTTTAACTGCGACAAAACGTTCATTACGTCCATATTTATGACCGCTTCCCTCGCTTTCGTCAAGTTAATTCTGGATTCTTTACCGAAAGCTCGCTACAATAGTTTGAAAATGCGTTTGTTTTTGTGCGTTTACTCCAGATAAAATAAAATCGGTCAAAACGTACACAATCGTGAATTTTCGACGTTTTCGAGAGGCCTATGGATCGCCCGAACCCCGAATTGCCCCAACCGATCGTCGAAAACGAGTACGTCAGCCCGGCGAAGGTTGCGATCGCGCTCGGTGTCAGCGTCACCACGGTCAAGCGTTGGGTCGACGATGGCACGTTGCCCGCACACCGCACCGCTGGGGGTCACCGCAAGCTCCTCGTCGGCGACGTACTTCGCGTTGTGCGCGATGGCAACTTACCTAAGGCCGACCTTAGCAAGCTCCTTCCGGGCGCGGGTTCGGCAAATAGTCTCGATGTGACATCGGTGTATGCTAAGTTCGTCCACGCCGTTGCAGAGATAGACCAAGACGCTGTTCGCGAACTCATTCATGAGGCGTATCGTGGCGGCATGACGATCGATGCGATTGCCGATCAACTCATTTCTCCCGCCCTCAAATACGTGGGGAAACAGTGGGAAAAGAAGAAAATGGATGTCCATCAAGAGCATCGCATTACGCAGTCGTGCGTCGGCGCGATCTACGAATTGCGTGCGTTCTTGCGCACCAATGCCGAAAAAGTACGTCCGGTTGCTGTGGGTGGCGCGCCGGAACACGACCACTACATTTTAGCGAGTCTTTTAGCGAAATTAACGCTCATCGAAAACGGATGGGACGCGATCAATCTCGGTCCACACACGCCGATGTCTGCATTTCATGCGGCACTCGAAGAGCTATCTCCTCAACTCGTTTGGATCTCCGTATCGCACATTGCGCACCCCGAAAAATTCCTTGCGGAATACTCCGAGTTTTTCCGAATCGCCGACAAGAAGAACATCGCGGTGACCATCGGTGGCGAAGGCCTCGGCGAACTCCGCACTCAAATGCCTTACACGACGTTCGGCGATGGCCTTGGACATTTGGCTTCGTTCGCCAGATCTTTCAAGCATCTCCCGCAACAACCTCGCCGCGGACGGCCATCGGCTTTTCCGAAACCTGCGGTATGAGCGATATTATTAGGATACTTTACATATTCTGAGAGCGCGGTGAGAAATTAACGAAATTGTTGCTTCGATAGCAAGTGGTTCGATTTAGTCGCCCCCCGACGTATCGGTCGTTACGAGGAATTTCTCGACTTCGCCCGCAGGAATCGGCTTCTTGCCATGGAGAGGCGGCGAGGGCAAATTGTGCGGTGCGGCGGTGATGGGTGGCGTTTCTTTCTTTTCGTCTTTGATCGGTTCGGCCACTGGCTTCGCATTCATAATTCGACTCCCTCAAGTGAAATAGCAGAGAATTGAAAGTGCATACCACGTGCCAAACAACAGCTCATGTGAAAGTTAGCCTACTCGGTAATGCTTTCATTTTCGTGTATTTCCGGTTAGAGTCCATGAGAACCACGAAAAACACGAATCACACGAATAGTGGGCATGTCACTTTTGCCGTGAGTCATTTAGCGACCCGCTTCGATCACGTCCGTTAATAAAGGTGGAGATTTCCCAAACTTGGCCGTGTATTCGTCGCGCGTCGGTACTAGCCGGACTCGAATTTTGCTTTCGTGATGCAGCGCGATATCGGCGAATTTGTGATCGATGAACGGATTTCGGAAGCGGTCGAGCGTTTGTTCGGCAAACCATTGCGCACGATCGACGCGCGACTCGATCGTGGCGACGATTTCCTCGAAAAGCAGCTTGCGTAGCCAGGCGTTCAGTTCGGGGTCGTTGATCGCATCGCGAACGATGGTGAAGCCAAGCGGGACGGCACGGATGAGTAAAGCCGTGTGTGCCGCGTTGAGAATTCGCACTTTCCGCAAGAAGAACGGCAGCACGTCGTGCGTTCGCACGATTGCCGGATGCTGAAGCACAAACTGCGATCGCGGATGATCTTCGAGTGCAAAAAACGCAAACGGTTCGGCAACAATTACCATCGGATCGGTCGTTAAGAGCGGGTGATCTTTCGGCGTGCCGGTCACGATGCGATCGACCAGCGTGTGTAGCCAGACGCACTCTTCCGTGATGTACGCAATAAACTCCGCTGGCATCGCCCACTCGGTTGCGATCTGCTTCAAAAGTGCTTTCAGAATCCCCGCATTCCCTTCGATCAACTCGCACGGCACAATCGTCACGCCAGGCTGTTTGGCTTGCCAGCGAGCACTTAGCACACGCAGGAGTTTCGCGGGGAACGACTTCGGCACGACATCGGTGGCGGCATCGTTCGCATCGCGAGCGAACCCCGCTTCGGTCGTATTCGAAAGGATCGTCTTCAACTCCGGCGACGTCGCCACCCGCAGCACTTCGTCCCACTCAGTACCCGCGTGCAGCGCCCGGCTGATGCTCGCACAGAGTTCCACTCGGTCCACGACCGAGCCATTTTCGTACCCGCGCACCACGATGTGATACTGGCCATTTTGCTCGTTCAAACCGGCCGCACGCGCATCGCCGGTCGATTGCACGACGACGACGCGACCGACGTTCTGCCCCTGCTCGTTCCCCTGGTGAATGAACGAATCGACGAACGCCCGCAAGAAGCGCCCCGAGCCAAATTGCAGAATCGTTTCCGGGAGATGCGTCATATTGGCTCGCGACAAGTGGAGAATGCAGCGGTGTTAGTTTATCAACTCGGCTATGGCTTTAAGCTAAAATCGCGCTCTCATAATCGACGGAAGACACAATTGCGGAAGTTCCAAAACCGTGGCACGGACATTCAATCCTGCCAGCTCGCATCGCAAGTTTTGAAGTTGCGCTATTTTTGCAGTACGAACATTTCTCTCTTAAATTGCAGGCGATCCTCGTGCTGTAGTGATTTTGTAGGGGCACCCCTTGTGGGTGCCTGGGATGAACTTGCCTGCTCCTGGAAGTATGAACCGGCACCCACAAGGGGTGCCCCTACAGTGAAAAGCGCAACTTCAAAAAGCGCAAGCAAGGGGAACTCACAAGAAACTCCACGTAGCGTCTCGACCTTGGAAGTCCAACCCCTTGCTTGCGCAGCGGCTGGCACGATTTTCCGGCCAGTCCGGGGCAAAGAATCGACGTGATTCTCGTGCAAATCTCCGTTTGATTGTTGCAACTCGCGGGCGTTCCGATTACGCTTTCCTTTCCGCAGATTGTTCCCACGTTCCCCTGTTGGAGCCTCCCTCATGCGTCGTTTGTTTTTAGTCGGCTTCGTCTTCACGCTTAGCGCGATGGCCCGTGCCGACGTCAAACCGCACCCGCTGTTCACCGATCATATGGTGCTGCAACGCGGCATCGAAATCCCCGTTTGGGGTCAAGCGGAGCCGGGCGAAAAGGTCAAAGTGACGCTCAGCAAAAGCGATGCTTCTACAACTGCCGACGACAAAGGCATGTGGGCGGTGAAACTGCCGAAAGCCGACGCCGCCACAGATCTGACACTGAGCATTCGCGGAGCTAACGAGATTGAACTCAAAGACGTTGCCGTCGGCGAAGTCTGGGTCTGCTCGGGCCAATCGAACATGGAGTGGAAGGTCAATCAGCTGACCAATGAAGGGCAAAGCCAGAAGGTCGCCGCCGCTGCGAAGAACGCGAACATTCGCTTGTTCACCGTGCCGAACCGCCCCTCTGCGAAGCCCGAATACGATTTCCCCGTGTCGAAGACCGAAGGAAAATGGCTCGAATGTAACCCGGAAAACGTCACCGACTTCTCGGCCGTCGGGTACTTCTTCGGTCGCGATATTCAAAAGGAATTGAACGTGCCCGTCGGGTTGATTGCATCGGATTGGGGTGGCACCTCGTGCCAATCGTGGACGAGCCGCGAAGCGCTTTCGGCGAAACCGGAACTCAAGTATTACGTCGATCAATTCGACACGACGATGAAAAACTACGACGCAGACAAGATCGAGGCCGCACACAAGAAGGCACTCGAAGCATGGAAAATCGCTGCCGAGAAAGCGAAAGCCGATGGCAAACCCGCCCCGCAACAGCCACGAAAAGCCGGGAATCCTTCGAGTTCGCCGACCACGACGACGCTGTACAACGGCATGATCGCACCGATCCAGCAGTTCGGAATCAAAGGGGCGATCTGGTACCAAGGCGAATCGAACGCAGACAAAGCCGCCGAGTATTACACGCTGTACCCCGCGATGATTTCCGACTGGCGCAAACAGTGGGGTTACGATTTCCCATTCATCGGCGTGCAACTCGCGCCGTTCCGCGGCGGTCCCGGTGGCGTGAATTATGCCGAACTCCGCGACTCGCAATTCCATGCAACGAAGGTGCTGAAGCACGTCGGTATCGCGATCATCACCGATGCCGGAAATGAAACCGACATTCACCCGCAGCAGAAAGAACCCGTCGGCGTGCGGCTTGCACTCTCGGCACGGGCACTCGCATACGGCCAGAAAATCGAATACAGTGGCCCCGTTTACAAGAACGTGAAGGTCGATGGCGACAATCTGATTCTGAGTTTCGATCACGTCGGTGGTGGACTCGTCTCCAAGGGCGAAACACTCGTAGGCTTCACCGTTTGCGGCGACGACAAAGTCTTCAAGCCAGCGAAGGCGAAGATCGAAGGCGAAACGGTCGTCGTCACATCGGGCGACATCGCGAAGCCGATCGCCGTGCGTTACGGCTGGGTGAACTTCGCGAAGCCAACGCTGAACTTCGCGAATAAAGCGGGCCTGCCCGCCGTGCCGTTCCGCACCGACGACTTCCCGCTAACGACGGCACCCACTCCGAAGCCCGCGGCAGCACCGGCTTTGAAGAAGTAAACGAGCGATAGCCACAGCGTCAAAAGCGGATAAGAATGATGGTTCTTATCCGCTTTGTTCACGGTGCGATCGATGAATGCGAGAACGGTGGTGGTCGTCGGTGGTGGGGTCATCGGCACG
The DNA here is from genome assembly GCA_025353985.1 of Limnoglobus sp. GTDB lineage: Bacteria > Planctomycetota > Planctomycetia > Gemmatales > Gemmataceae > Limnoglobus. The sequence continues at coordinate 1,371 of JANXNT010001176.1, read as the reverse complement.
GCGTGTGCCTACTACTTAACGCGGGCCGGTTGGCGCGTTACGGTCGTCGAGAAATCGACGGTCGGCGGTGCGTGTTCGCACGGCAACTGCGGCTACGTCTGCCCGAGCCACATCTTGCCGCACGCCGGGCCAGGCGCGATTTGGTCCACGCTGCAAACCATTTTCCAACGCAACTCCGCACTCAAATTGCGACCGCTAACGGTACTCGCGAACCTCGGCTGGTTCCTACGCTTCGGACTTAAGTGCAACACGCGGGACCGCAACCGCGCCGCCATCGGCATTCAATTGTTGCTGAATTCCTCGCGCGAACTTTACACGGAATTGATTGAACGCGAACGCATCGATTGCGAGTGGGACACGCACGGTATGTTGTTCGTATTCAATACGAAACGCGCCTTCGATCACTACGAAACGGTCAACGAACTGCTTCGCACGCAGTTCCAGATGCCCGCGCAACGCCTCGATGCGGACGAGTTGCGTACGATGGAACCGGCGTTGAAACCGGATGCGGTCTCGGGGGCGTATTGGTATCGATCCGATGCCCAACTGCGACCGGATCGATTGATGATTGGCTGGCGGAAAGTCGTCGAAGAAGCAGGAGGGCAGTTCGTGGAGAACTGCGAGTTCGCTGGATTCCAAACGACCGTCGGTAAAGCGACTGCCGTGCAAACGAATCGCGGCGAATTCGCCGCCGATGCATTCGTGATGGCCACCGGTTCGTGGACGCCGTTGTTGAACCAACATCTCGGCGTGAAAGTGCCAATCGTGCCGGGGAAGGGTTACTCGATCACGATGCCGCGACCGACGATTTGCCCCAAATATCCGTTGATATTCGAGGAACATCATGTCGCCGTCAGCCCGTTTCAGAGCGGCTACCGCATCGGTTCGACGATGGAATTTGCGGGCTACGACAGCACTATGAACCGCGACCGACTGAAACTCCTACGCGACGGTGCCGAGTTTTACTTGAAAGAACCGACCAGCGAACCGGTGCAAGAAGAGTGGTGGGGCTGGCGACCGATGGTGTTCGATGGCAAGCCGATTATCGACCGCAGCCCAACGCTACCGAACGTGATAATTGCCGCCGGACACGGGATGCTCGGCCTATCGATGGCCACCGGCACGGGACGATTGGTCAGCGAACTCCTGAGCGAAACGCCAACGCACATCGACGCCTCACACTACTCGCTACGGCGATTTTAACGTCCGAGTTTGTCGAGGATGTTCTTCGTGATTCGCATCACGACGGGGTCTTTCCCACGCAGGCCGTGCGACCAGTCTGTGCTGGCGGTCGTCACCACGGTGCCGCCGCGGGTGTAGGTGCCGAGCGTGGCGTTGCCGATGTGGCCTTTCTCGCTTTTTTCGTACCAT
>JANXNT010001104.1 GCA_025353985.1 Limnoglobus sp. | reverse complement strand
GCCACCTTTCATCACGAGGTCGCATTCGTCATTTGGCATGAACAGCTCCGGTTAGCGAGAACGTTACCGGAGTAGTAACGCATCACGAGTTCACGGATGATAATGCAATTTTCCCACAAAAGGAATCGTTCAAATTGCGATTCACCGAAATAAACAGTCGATGTAGCTCCGGAAGAAAAATCGCAGTTTGGCACGAATGATGCAATTCTGTTAGTCATGCTTTCTTTTCGAAAGTCACCTTCAAAGGAGTTCATCATGTTGACGAAAGCCATGCAACGTACCGCCAAGATCCGATACGGCCTCGCCGCCCTCTTGGTCGGCTTGCCGATCCCCGTCGTGCTGATCGCTTTCCTCGTCGGCGGTTGCCGATGAGGATGTGACGCACGTTGAAACCCACGGTTCTGCCGTGGGTTTTTTCGTTTGTATTACGCAATCCAGTCTGATACGCTTCCAGTCCTGCCGGAACTTCTGCCTGCCTTTCGGGAAATATTCCCATGATCCGATTACTCGGCCATGCGTCGACCGCATGTGACGGCCTCACGCGGCGCGATCTGCTGCGTGCGGGTTCGCTCGCACTTCTCGGCAACGCGCTTCCTGCCACCGCCCGCGCGAAGTCAGGAACCTCCCGTGCGAAGGCGATCATCTTGATCGACCTGTTCGGCGGACCGTCGCACATCGATACGTTCGACCCGAAGCCCGATCAGCCCGTCGAAATTCGCGGCGAGTTCGGGGTGCGTGCCACGTCGATCCCCGGCGTGCGCGTCTCGGAGCCGATGCCGGAACTGGCGAAGCGGCTCGACCGCACGACGCTGATTCGCACTGTGTCGCACGGCTACAACAGCCACAACCCGTACGCGGTCATGACGGGTTACACGGGTGGGCAAGATCAGGTCGATTACTTTTCGAAGCCGACGAATCACCCGAGCATTCCTTCGGTGTGCCAGTATTTCGGCGTCGGTCGCGGCGGCGAACTTCCCGGTTACATGATGCTGCCCGCGCTACCGGGTTACAGCCAGGGGTTGCACCGCGCCGGACCGTACGGCGGCTACCTCGGGCCGAAGTACGACCCGATGTTCAGCACGTGCGAACCGAAGTGGGCACGCAAAGTGACAGCGGCCGATTTCTACGATCACACGCTGATACCGATGGGCGAACCCGAGTTGCCGAAGCTCGATGGGATGTCGCTGGATGCCTTAAAAGGCAGGCGAAAATTAGTCGAACAACTCGACTTGCAAGTCGGCCGACTCGACCGCGTTGCGGCCACCACCGAGATGAGCGACAAGCGCCGTCGCGCGTTTGAAATGCTTTCGTCGCCGAAGTCGAAACTCGCGTTCGATCTCTCCAAGGAAGACCCACGAACCCGCGATCGGTACGGCCGCGATCTATTCGGCTCCAGCGTTTTGCTGGCGCGACGGCTCGTCGAAGCGGGCGTCTCGTTCGTGACGGTTCACACGGAAGCGGCACAGGCGAGCGGCCACTGGGACACGCACAATAACAACTTCCAACTGCTGAAGCACGTGATGTTGCCGTTCCTCGATCGGTCGGTATCCGCGCTGATCGACGACCTCACCGAGCGTGGCTTGTTCGACGATGTGCTCGTGGTCGTTCACGGTGACATGGGGCGGTCACCGCGCGTGAACAAACAAGCGGGGCGCGACCACTGGCCGCAGTGCGGGTTCTGTCTGATGATCGGCGGCGGCGTGAAAACTGGCTACGTTCACGGCACCACCGACAAGATGGCGGCCTTCCCGAAAGATCATCCCGTGACCCCCGGCGACATCGCCGCCACGATGTACCATCTCGCCGGAGTCGATCCCGAAGCGACGGTGCCCGATCAAACGGGGCGACCCATCCCGATCAGCCACGGCGGCAGCATCATTACGCCGATTTTGATGTGACGCCGACTTGACGTGAAGTTACAGATTGGCGTGAAACCATCGAAAACCAGGCTGGAACGCGGACTCGGTTACGGTGAACCGTATCTCGGCGA
>JANXNT010001100.1 GCA_025353985.1 Limnoglobus sp. | reverse complement strand
GCGGGATCGAGACACCGCGGTGCGGCGTCGGCAGGAACGCATCGCGTTGCTTGCGGAAGTCTTCCTCCGCCATCCGCCGGTTCGGTTCGAGTTCCAGATACGCTGCGATTAACAACGGCCATTGCAAGTTCGGCTCGAGCGTACCGGTGAAGCGATGTCGAAACGCCGGCGGCAGCACCCCCAGCGTGGATTCGTAGTTCAGCGTCGCAATGCCGATCTGCCGCAAGTTGGACTGGCACGAGAGGCGATCCGCCGCCGCGCGGACCTTCTGCACCGCCGGAAGCAGCAGCGCCATCAGCAGCGATAGAATGCTGATCGTTACCATAAGTTCGATGAGACTAAATCCCGTGCGGCGAATCCTGCCGGTTAAGCGCATCATACCGCAGCCCTCCTTCGGCGGATCACCACGGCAATGGTGGCGGCGATCGCCAGCACCCCAGTGGCGATGCTGACAATCAGCATTGTGTTGCCTTGGCGAGGGTAAGCGCTCGACGCTCGTGATTTCTCGACGGTGGACTGCTCATCGGCGAGTTTGGCCATCTCCTTGTTGAGCGTGGAGTCGTAGTCGAGATTGCCATTCCGCCAATGCGGGCTGTCTTCCGCCTTCACATCGGGCAACTGAACCAACTGATTTTCGTTGAGTCCAAATCCCGCAAACGTATACACCTTCGGATCGATTGGGCTACCAAAGTCGGCGTGTAGAAAAGTCATATTATATTGATAAGGATGACGAATCGGGTCGAGCCCGTATCGAACGTTAATATTGTGCTGGATCGACTGAGGATATAGATATCCGCTCTTCAGTCTCTGCCAACGAATCTTGGTTGTACGGAGTTCCGGCACATTGTTTACGATAAACTTCTGTTCAAAAAATACGGGATGGAATTCTTCCCGTTCGCTCAGCCAAACCGATGGTCCGTCTACCATGTTTTTATCTTTAAAGCTGACCGCGAGGCAGGGCTGATCGTCCCTTATTTCATTTCGTACCGTCAAACCATTTCGCATGAAGTAGCTCGGGAATTCTTCCGCAATCTTCAGCCTCTTGTAGCCACAAGGACTGTCGTTTGAAAGGCCCAGAAATCGCCAGTCAAAGTGCGCGCAGTTTAGGTCGAAGTTGTAGGTTTCCATCCGATGAAATTGAACAGTATGCTTAGGCCCATTAGGACCATTTTTAATGACTGTTGCGATCCCGTATCCTTCCTTTACGCAATTTTCGCAAGTCAAGTGGCGAGCACGGTCGTTATCCTCGGGATCTGCAGGTAGTTGAGTGGTATCGAAGCTGTCGACGCGAAACTTATTGCCATCACGCCACAACTGAACCGTAAAATTTCGCTGTTTGGCAAGTGGTGGCGTGGCTGTTGGTATTGCTACCTCAACACGGTACTTTAATGTGTATCGGTTTGGCATTTTCGCCTTTTGCGCTACCACTGCCATCGCCCGATCCGCTGTCGAAGGCGCACCGGGAGCTGCTGTTGTCACCAAAAATGCATATAGCGATAAAGCGTACATAGTCAATGGATCCATTTTTAATAATTATATAATTGAATATTTGCATTATGATGGAGAATCTGGTTGGTAACCGTTCACTGGGTCAAACGCTTCAAATCTAAGGCGGTATTTAGCTGCGTTCGCTAAAAACGGGACAATTTTGAACCCATTTTTAGCATAGTATACTCTAAAATCCCTGTTTCAAGCCATGGACGGTTAATCTCCTGGAATTGTTTCGTTTTGATCGCAAGCTGGAATAGTGTATGTAGCATTCGGGTAGCGATATGAGTAGAAAGTTTGGTCAACCAAGCACAGTGTATAGGGTTGTTCTTCGCCGTTTACCCACCTACTATTTAGTTGCCCTAGACAAGTTCTACGTATAGTACAATTAACGGTGCTGCCATACATGAGACATATGGTTGTATTCAAATTGGAGCCTGTTTTTACTTCCCCTGGAGTGCAAGCGAAATTGTCTTGAGCGTACGCTAACGAATGGTAGCATGCGGCTTCTCCCGCTTTTTCTGATTCGCATTCTAACGCTTCCCGGTACCCTGCAGGCATACTCACCGGACACTTGACTTTTTCCGCCATTGATCCATCGCAGGTTGGTTTCTCTTGTGAGCGTCCGATGTGCAAGAGCGTTGAGCACATCATCGACGCCAAGACGCAGAAACTCGTTGCTAGAATGAACTTTCGCATCGTAGATACTCCTTGAAATCAGGGAAGGGAAACGACTCACTGTTTGCGGACGCGAACGGGAACCGTTACGATTCCCTCGGCCGCGTTGTTCGTGTAAATCAGGCATTCGGTGTTCAGGATCGATTCATCCGGCGTAGTGAGATCGAGTTCGAGCGAGACCGTTGGCAGCGCACTCGTATCGATCTTCACACAACGATGATTCGAGCGGACATCGAGAACCTTGTTTTGCCCGGCTGTGAGATCGATCCGGATGACGAACGAAGCTTTTGGCCGCGCACTCGTCAAGGTGATGTCGACCGGGTCGGTTTCGAACACG
>JANXNT010001091.1 GCA_025353985.1 Limnoglobus sp. | reverse complement strand
CGTGATCGCCCTTGCCCGGCTTCGTCATCCCTGGCCACGTCACGGCGGGGCTAATCATCAGCAGCCCCGCTTTGTTCGTGATCGGCATCGAGTTCTTCGCTGCACCGGAGTTGTACGGGCCGATGTACACCATCACGTCCGAGTCTTTGACCGCTTGATCGGCGTTCGCCGACTCGCGTTCGGGCGTCCATTTGCCTTCCGCCGCCGTCGCATCGTCGAGGTCTTCGTAAACGATCTTGAAGTGGCCGGATTTATACTCGACTTCCTCAAGGGCCATCTTGATGCCGTTGACGATCGTATCGGTTTGCCCCTTCGCGCTGCCGGTTCGCGGTAAGCTGGACACGATCTTGATCGTGGTTGCATCGCCGCTCGGCGTAGCCGTATCGCTGCCTTTACAGCCAAAACCGGTGAAACAAACGGCGGGCAGGCCAAGGCTAACCGCAATCGCGGCAATTACGTGACGTCGGCGCACGATGGGAACCTCCGGCAGGAGTCGAGCACAGTAGAAGAGAGGATTCAGCGATGTTAGAAAACATAGCCCACAGAGTCAACGAACATTCGTACCAACAGTGCGAAGGGGGGGAGTTGAACCCCCACGAGCTTGCGCCCGCAAGATCCTAAGTCTTGTGCGTCTGCCAATTCCGCCACCCTCGCATGCGACCATCGCACCGCTGGCAATCGCAGTGTAAGGTGCATCTTACCGGTTCGCCGGATTGTTACCAGCCATAGCCCAATGCCACTTTGTTTTCACCGGCCTCACAGAGGCCAGCTAGATCAGAAAGTGCATATTCCATTACAGTTCGAGGTCGTCGATCGAGGAAATTCGGATCGCACGCAGGATCGCGTGCTGCAACCGCGCGGCCTCGGTGACGGCCCGAATTCGCGATTCGACTTCGGCCGGAACGTCGCCAAACCGATCGCGGAGAATGTCGAGTAGCGTACTTTGACGAGCTTTCAGTTCGCCTTTGATCTCGCCTTCTGCAAGAATCGCCTGATACGTAGATGACTCTTTCATGCCTCGGACCCTCGTGTATGCGTTTTGAATCTCAACCGTAGTATACCGCAATCCGAGCAGGATAAACCCGCATGTCAGGTGGGCACACTCAGGTGACGTGAAGTTGGGCTTTTCATCGAATTTTTGCGAAAACGATCATCCGATTTCTGTTACCCA
>JANXNT010001028.1 GCA_025353985.1 Limnoglobus sp. | reverse complement strand
GCTTGGTCGAAGACGACACTTTGTGAGCCATCGACGGCATCGTCGGTGATCTCTTCGCCGCGGTGTGCGGGCAGGCAGTGCAAGACTTTGCAATGCGACGGGGCTTTCGCCAGAAGTGCCGCATTCACCTGAAATCCCGTGAAGCGCCGGAGGCGTTCTTCTCGCTCGGCTTCCTGGCCCATGCTCGTCCAGACATCGGTGTAAATCACATCTGCTTTCGCGACGGCCTTCAACGGATCGTGGCTTTCCACGAGGTTCGCCATCGGGACTTTCGCACGGAAACCTTCGAGGAACGGTGCATCGAAACCGTAGCCTTTGGGGCAGGCGAGTACGAATTTCGCGCCCAAAATACCGCAACCGACTGCGAGTGACCGCGCGACGTTGTTGCCATCGCCGACAAAGACGACGGTCTTGCCTTCGATGCCGCCGAGGTGTTCTTGCATCGTCAGGAGGTCCGCGAGTGCCTGGCACGGGTGCGACCAGTCGGACAGGCCGTTGATGACGGGTATCGTGGCATCCGCAGCGATGCCGGTGAGCGTCGAGTGTTTGAAGACGCGGAAGACCATCGCGTCGACGTAGCGCGACATCGTTCGGCTAAAGTCGGCGAGCGTTTCACGGACACCAAGGCCGATTTCCGCTGCGGGGAAGAACAGGCTCGTGCCACCGAGTTGCGCCACGCCCGCCTCGAAACTCGCTCTCGTTCGCAGTGAAGGTTTCTCGAAAACGAGCGCGACGACTTTGCCCATTAACGATGGCGTCGGCAACCCGCGCAGCCGCGCGGATTTCAACCGTGCGGACTGCTGGAGGAGCAAAGTCAGCTCGTCTTTCGAGAGGTCGATTACATTCAGGAAATGGCGCATCGGGGTTACTCAGGAAGCCAGTTTCGCAGACGGTGTTACGCGGTGTGCGCGAGCAACACTTCGAGGAGGATTTCGCAACCGACGTCGATTTGCTCGAACTCGATGTTCACTGCAGGGAGCAAGCGGAGGACAGTCTGGTGCGTGCAGTTAATCAGCAAGCCGCGTTTCAGGCAGTCCTGCACGATCGGTGCACCGTCAATGCCGAGTTCGATGCCGATCATCGCCCCGCGAATCCGGATGTCGTGAATCAGTGGCGTGCGTTCGCGCATTGCGGTGAAGTGCTGGCGGAACCGCTCGCCGACTTCGAAGGCGCGTTCGAGTAGGTTTTCTTCCTCGAACGTTTCGATGGTTGCGAGTGCGGCGCGTGCGGAAATCGGGTTGCCGCCAAAGGTCGCCGCGTGCGTGCCGGGTTTGAGCTTCTCCGCGACTTCGGGCTTGGCAATCACGCCGCCTAGCGCGATGCCACCCGCGATCGCTTTGGCCAGCGTCACGACGTCAGGCACCACGTCCCAGTGTTGGTGGGCGAACCATTTGCCGGTACGGCCCATGCCGGTTTGCACTTCATCGAGCATCAGCAACATGCCGTTGCGGTCGCACAGTTCGCGCAGCCCGCGAAGATAACCATCGGGTGGCAGGTTCACGCCGCCTTCGCCCTGAATTGGCTCGATAAGGATCGCGCACGTTTCCGCATCGACGAGTTTCGTCACCGCTTCGAGGTCGCCGTACGGTGCATAAATGAACCCCGGCAACATCGGCTCGACGCCGGCGTGATACTTCGGTTGGGCAGTGGCGCTCAACGAGCCGTACGTGCGCCCGTGGAAGCTGTTCGTCATCGTGATGATTTTGTACTTGCCCTTCGACTTGCCGTTGAGGCGTGCGAGCTTGATCGCCGCTTCATTCGCTTCGGTGCCGCTATTGCAGAAGAAGCACAGGCCGCCCCAACCGGTCTTCTCGCTGAGCGCTTCCGCGAGCCGCGCCTGCGGTTCGGTGTACCAGCTATTCGGCACGTGAATCAGCGTCGCGACCTGATCTTGCACGGCCGCAACGACGCGCGGCGGGCAGTGACCGAGAATGCCGCAGCCCCAACCCGGGAAGAAGTCCAGGTAGCGGTTCCCCTCGGCATCCC
>JANXNT010000990.1 GCA_025353985.1 Limnoglobus sp. | reverse complement strand
TCATTCCAACGTTGGCCACGATGATTCTCGGCTTGTTCGCGGGCACGTGGCTCAAGGATGGCAAAGCCGACTGGCCGACGGTGGGGCGGTTCGCGGTCGTTGGGTTGGGCTGCCTGTTGACGGGATATTTGCTCGATAGATTCGGAATTTGCCCGAACGTGAAGCGCATCTGGACGCCGAGTTGGGTGCTGTTTAGCGGGGGCTGGTGCTTCCTGATTCTCGCGCTGTTCATCGCCACGACCGACGCGATTGGCTATGCCGGTTGGACGTATCCGCTGCGCGTGATCGGCGCAAATTCAATCGTCGCGTATTGCGGCTCGCACCTCGTCGGGAACTTCGTAACCGGCTCGTTCCAAACGCACTTCGGCAAAGAGATCTTCAAGGTCATCGGAACCGCCTACGAACCGCTCGTGATGGGCGGCATCGTGCTCGCCACATACTGGCTCGTGCTGTGGTGGATGTACCGCAATCGCATCTTCGTGCGAATTTAGAAGCGTGGTGAGTTTCCTGCGGATCACGCACCTCGTTGCCACTCCGCCACCCCACGGACGGTCGTCCGTGGGAATTGTGCCAATATACCAATCGGCATGGAACTCGTGGCTCTCGGCGAAGAAGCGATTCTTGCCTACTTCCGGGACGAACCGACTGCGGTGCGGTTCGCGACTGCGCTACGTGCGGTTCACCCGGATTGGCTGTTCGATGTCGTTCCCGCGTATGCCAGTGTGGGTGTGTTCTTCGATGCGCGAAAGATGGCATCCGGTGATGTGCAACGAACTCTGAAGAAGCTGCGTTACCACGATGCCGATGCGTCGAAAATCGGCGCGACGCACATCGTGCCGGTTTGTTACGAACGTGGGCGGGACCTTGAGCGCGTCGCGGGGTTTACCGGCCTGAGTATCGACCGCATTATCGAGTTGCACCTCGGCACGGAGTACGCCGTCTACGCCATCGGGTTCGTGCCTGGCTTCCCGTATTTGGGTTACTTGCCGCCCGAACTATGTGGCGTGCCGCGACTCGATTCCCCGCGATTACGAGTCGAACCGGGTAGTGTCGGCCTCACCGCGAAACAGACGGGCATCTACCCGCTCGTACGCCCCGGCGGTTGGAACCTCATCGGCCAAACGCCACTGACGCTCGTGAATATCGCCGACGGTTACTTCCCGATCCGCGTCGGCGACCGGATGCAGTTTCAGCGAATCGACGAGCGAGAATACACTCGGCGCGAAGGCGAACGGTTATGACTTGACTCGCTTGCGGTTTTCTTGTCGGTACTTTTTCTCTTTGGCTTCGTCTTCGCGGCGGAAATCGCGATTGATTTTCAGTGCGAACAATGCGCCGATGAGTGCGACAACCGCGAGGGCGATCCACGCCGAACGCGATTGGGCCAAGCCGACGAACAAACTGGCGATGAACAGACTTTGCATCGGATCTCTCCCGCGAATGCACTGGGGTATACTACCACCAAAGCGAGTTTTGATCCTCTTGATTTTGGTTGAATTCGCCGCGACGCGCAGGCTTTGCGTAGCGGAGCGCGTGGACTCCTCGAATCGGGGTGATGCGCACGCGCTCCGCTACGAAGACTCCGCGTCGCGGCTAATTCCATTCGCCGAAACCGGCACCCGGCCTGCGCTCTTTCGCTTTGCGTTGCGAATGTTTACACTATCTCTATCGAATTCCCGCCGGATGAATTTCACTCGGAGCCTTTCCTCATGATTCCTCGATGGTCTGCCGCATTCCTTGCGGTTCTGCTCGCGACTGCGAGCGCTTCGGCCCAACTTGCGCCCGATAAGGCGCTCGCCACCATGAAGGCTGGCGAGGGCTTGCAGGTCGAGTTGTTTGCCTCCGAACCGATGGTGATTAACCCGACCGCGATCGACGTCGATCACTTGGGGCGGGTATGGGTGGCGGAGGCGGTGAACTACCGCCGCAAGAATTTCAATCGGCCGATCCTGCGCGAAGCGGGAGACCGCATTCAGATCCTCACCGACAAAGACGGCGACGGTAAAGCCGACGACGCGATGACGTTCTACCAAGGGCCAGAACTGTACGCGCCGCTCAGCGTGTTGGTGTTACCGCAAGCGAACTCGAAGGCGTTGCGCGTACTGGTGGCACAGTCGCCCGACATCCTCGAATTCTGGGACAAGGACGGCGACGGCAAGGCCGACGGCCCGCCGACGAAGTGGATGTCCGGGTTCGGTGGCTTCGACCACGACCACGGCGTTCACGGCCTCACCACTGGCCCCGATGGCAAGTTGTACTTCACCGTGGGCGATGCCGGCCTCACCGGGTTGCAATCGAAGGATGGCAAGGGCCGCAAGTTCGTCAGCAACACGACCGACGTGCAAAAGGGCACCGTGTGGCGCTGCGACATGGACGGCAACAACCTCGAACTGATCGCGCACAACTTCCGCAACAACTACGAAGCTTGTGTCGATAGTTTCGGCGAAATCTGGCTCAGCGACAACGACGACGACGGCAACCAGCAGACGCGGATTTGCCACGTGATGCCAGGCGGCA
>JANXNT010000977.1 GCA_025353985.1 Limnoglobus sp. | reverse complement strand
CGACTTCGGCAAAACGCGGCAGTCGTCGCAAGACAACCGCATCGTAGCGAACGAGATTTATCAAAACGGCAAACTCACGACACTCACCGCCACGGGTGTACCCGATCTGGCCGCGCAACTCACCGATGGCGATTTGGGCATCGACTTCGTGACGCGACTGCCCTTCATTCGACGATTTGTCGGCGATCCGATCAACCCGAACTTCATCGACCAGGCGTTCAACTTCGGCAACGACCGCAGCGATTATCCTGCTCCTCACATCAAGTATAACCACAGCCGCGGCGGCTTGAACGATGGTACGCTCAATTCGTTCTCGCTCGATCCGGGCGACTCGGATGGCTTCGGTGCCAACAACACGTTTAACAACGTCGTCGGTGGGCGGAATTACGGCCCGAACTTGCTCCAGAACTTCCCGTTGCTCCAGGTGGTGCAGTCCACGTTGGACCGTACGACGTTCAGCACGGCCCTGATCGCGAAGCCGTTCCGGCCGTACCGGATCGACTACTACTACAACCCCGGTTTCAACGACAAAGATCCGACCGCACTCGCCACCACGAACGCGGGTTACGGCCAAGTGTTCCTCGGTTCGAAAGTGATCACGACCGACTTCCAAGGTAACGGATCGGTGAGCTTTACGATCAACAAAAAGCTGCCGAACCCCGGTCAGACCGAAGCCGACATTACCTTCGGCCCTGGCGAGTTCAAGCTGCCAAACAACGAACCGCTTCCAGAGAGCGTCACAAACTCCGGTGCGGGCGTCGTGACTTCAACGGCAACCGATCTCTCGCCGTTGTCGCCGGCGGGCCCGAGCATCACCAGCGGGCCAGATGGCACGTCGCGGTTCAGCTTCTTCAAGCGAGTCGACACCACGGCTGCCGAAATTCAGGGCGCGGTGATTATCGACGCGAACCGGAATGGGATCATCGACCCGACGGAAACCGGCCTCACGGGGGTTACGCTCCAACTGTTCCTCGATCGCGGCGATAGTTCGTTCGGGAGCCTGCCCGCACTCACCGTCACCACCGATGACTCGGGTTCGTATTCGTTCGGGCCCGCTTCTTCGCCGGGTTCGTTCGGCTTGCCGAACGGCTCGCACAAAGTGGTGGCGACGCTGGCATCCGGCGCGAAGTTCTCTTTCGAAACGCCAGCGAACGGCGTCCTGCCAAGCGTCACGATCATCAACGGCGAAGTGGTCACGGGCCAGAACTTCCTCGTGACTGTGGGCGCACCGGTCGTACCGCCGCCGGTCATTCCACCCGTGCCACCCGGACCACCAACGCCTCCGGGACCACCACCGGTGCCACCGGTGCCAGTGCCTCCGCCACCGGTCGTCATTCCGCCAGGCGTGCCGCCAACTGCGCGTCTCGTGGCCGTCGGGGCCGATGCGGGCGGTGGGCCAGTCGTCAGCGTCTACGGGCCAACCGGCGACTTCCGCTATCAGATCGCGGCGTACGATGCGCGATTCACCGGTGGCGTTCGCGTGGCCGTCGGTGATGTCGATGGCGATGGCAAGGCCGACATTATCACCGCGCCGGGTGCGGGGATTCCCGGCCTCGTGAAAGTGTTCAACGGCAACACGGGTGAACTGATGTCGCAGTTCCAACCGTACGAAGATACATTCACCGGCGGCGTGTATATCTCGGCGGGCGATGTCGATGGCGATGGCAAAGCCGACATCGTCACGGGTACGGGAGCCGGTGGCGGACCGCGCGTGCAAGTGTTCCGCGGCAACACGTTCGAATCGATCGCGAACTTCTTCCCGTACGAAGATAGCTTCCGTGGCGGTGTCTTGGTGGCAACTGGCGACCTCAACGGCGACGGCAAGGCCGACATCGTTACGGGTACGGGTGTCGGTGGCGGACCGCGCGTGCAGGCCTTCGATGGCACCACGCTTGTCTCGCTCTATAATTTCTTCGCTTACGAATCGACGTTCCGAGGCGGCGTGTTCGCATCGGCCGGAAACGTCGATGGTGTCGGACTCGGTGAAATCATCACCGGTACTGGCCAAGGCGGTGGCGCACTCGTCAAGATCTTCGGTCAGAACGAATTGGTGAATGGTGGCTCGCCCAACCCGGCGAAATCGTTCTTCGCCTACGATCCGAACTTCCGCGGTGGAGTCCGCGTCGATGCAGTCGATGCCAACTTCGACGGGAAAGCCGACATCATCACGGGGCCAGGGTCCGGCGGTGGGCCAGATGTCCGCGTGATCGATTACACCAACCTGCAAGACCTTTACCGGCTCCAAGCGTTCGACCCGAGCTTCCTCGGCGGCGTGTTCGTCGGGGCGTTGCACAACTAACCGCGAAGAACGCTTCGCTTTCCGAGGCCAGCCAGAAATGGCTGGCCTCTTTTATGTTGCGCGATCCGCGTTTCGCTTTTGCGGCTCGGGTTGCCTGAGTTGCCAGAACCCGCTATCGTGCCGGAAGGATTGACTGTTCTCGCGCAGGAGGCGATACATGCGCCAGTTACTCGTGTTGGTAATCGTGCTCGGTTCGTTCGGCTGCAATCGCGGCGGGATTCGTCGCGAATCGCTGCCGATTCGGCCGAAAGTCGCACCTGCGATGCCTTCGCCGATCGCGAAAACCAGCCCGATCTCCGCGCCGGTGCCACCGAATCCGGTCGTGCGCGACTTGCCAGACACCACCGATTACAAAGCCGTTCCACCGCGTTTGCCCGACCAACAGATCGTCATTCCCGTCGAGGCGCGTGCGGCATTACCCGACCCGGCCGAAGAAGATCGCAAGACGCTTCGCGAACGATTGGCCGAACGACGCGACGAAAAGAAAGAGAAAGAGCAACCGAAACTGCCCAGCCCGTTCGCGCCGAAAGACCCGCCCGCCGTCGTTCCGATGCCCAACGCATTAGCCGCAATCGGCGAAGCCAGCGACGTGCGGAAGCTGTTCACGGTAGCTGCGAAACGGTACGACGACCTCGTCGATTTTGAAGCGACACTCGTTCGTAGCGAAGTCGTGGGCGGCAAACAGATGCCTTCGGAAGAAGTGCTTTTCCAGTTCCGCAAGACGCCGTTCAGCATCTACATGAAAAACACCGGGAAAGCCGGTAAGGGCCGCGAAATCCTATTCGTACAGGGTAAATTCGACGACAAGATGCACATCGTCACGGGCGAAGGCGACAATCGCCTGATGGGTGCGGGGTTCAAGACGTCGTTGAAGCCGGACAGCCCGTTGGCCGCCGGGAAGAGTCGCCACAAGATCACCGATGGCGGCCCCGGCACGTTACTCGCACGCTTCGAGACCGCGCTGAAACTGCAAGAAAGCGGCAAGCGACCCGGCGCGATCAAGCGGGTCGGCTTGGTCCAACGCAAAGAATTCCCGATGCCACTCGAAGCCGTCGAAATCGCGTTCGCACCCGGCGACGATGCCCAGCTACCCAAGGGCGGAAAGCAGACGATTTACTTCGACACGAAGCCGAATTCGCCGAGCGCAAACTTCCCCGTCATGGTCATCACGCAAGAACCCGACGGGCGCGAAGTCGAGTATTATTGTTTCACGAATATCCGCTCGCCCGCCAATTTCACCGACGCCGACTTCCACCCAGACCGCCTCAAATAAACGGAGCCTACGGCACTTGCGAGTCGCTCGAAATATCCCCGCGATCCGGGGTGTTGGCCACGAAGAAATTCACGTCGCTGATCGTGGAGTTCAGCGTAATCACCGAGCCGTCGCCCATGCAGACGTTGATGATTTGCTCGTAACCCTGGCATTTCAGCGGGTGAACGTTCACCACCGATGGCGCGAACTCGGGTTTCTTGTGGCACGAACACTGCCAGAGTTCGGTCGGGTCGCCGTCCCAACCGGCGTTGGCACCGGCGAAGTTTACGAAGCCCATTCGCGACCACAACCCACTTGCGTAATTGTGCTCTGAAGGCGTGATGCCGGTCGTGGTGTAACCGACGGGTGGCGGTGCGACGCCGTAACCCCAGAGGTTCGCGCCCCAGCGTGGCGTCCCGGCGGGGCGGTAGCTCTTCGAGTATTTTTCCGAGAACATCGTCGTCTTGGAAAGTCCATCGCTGGCCTTGCTGAACGCCGCGGGCGTATCGCCGAAGAACTGCCAGTTCGCGGCGTAGCTGTTCAAGCCCCACATCGTGTTTGTTGCGGTAAAGATCGAACCGGCGTACGGGCTGCACGTCGCGCCGCTCGCCACCCAGCTACCTTGGCCTTGTGCGGTCGATGCGCCGCTGTAGCTCGCATCGAGGTGGAACGTGCCGTTGCCGATTTGCGTATCTTGCGGCGCGAGCAGCGTCTTGATCGCGACCGAACGGGCGGCGTCTGGCCCCATTCGGTAGACGTTGTCTTGCTCGATGTACGGGAGCATGTGGTAGAACACGGTGCCTTGCGTGCTACCCGTGCCGTAACCGCCGAACATCGGTGGCAGTTTGCCATTCGTGTCGTGCAGGCTGTGCATCGCGAGGCCGAGTTGCTTCAAGTTGTTCTGCGAACTGGTGCGGGCGGCAGCGGCCCGGATCTTCTGCACGGCGGGCAGTAACAACCCGATCAAGATCGCAATAATCGCGATCACGACCAACAATTCAATCAGCGTGAACCCACGTCGGGTTCGCATTTTCGATGCGGTCATCTCGAAACCTCCAGTGATATGAAATCGGTTGCATTTCAACCGACCCACGAGCACAAGTGTGGTCGACGACCGCCGCACCCCGACGACACGCGCCAGAGCTTATACCACACCGTACTTGTTTTGAAGCTCTCGCGACGCCAGGACGATCGCGGCGAGTTTACGCTCTGCGACCTCGGCCGACGCGAGGGGATTATCTGCGAACGTGGCAAACCCGCAATCCGGGTTGAGCAAAACGCGCTCCGGGCCGAACTGCGCAATCGCAGCCTCGGCCTTCGCCACAATTTCTGCCAGCGTTTCGACGCGGTCGAGTTTCTGGTTCACGACTCCCACGCCGATCCGACACGTTTCGGGTAATTCGGCTAACGGTTCGAGTTCACCCGCCCGCGGCGTGGCCATCTCGAGGAAGAACATTCCTACCGATAGATTCTTTAGTGTACTCACGAGTGGGGTGTATGGCCCGGTTAAAGCGAGTGACTCGTCGCGCGACCAGTTGCCCCGGCAGATGTGTAACGCGACTCGGTGCCGTGGTAAGCCATCGATCACCGCGCGAATCAGTCCGCTGGCGAACGCCAGTTCTTCCTCGGGTGGCTTCTTCTCGCCGAGTGTGCCACACATGAACGAACGCCCCGCCGTTTTGCGTGCGAACACGACCTCCGTTAGCACCGGCTCGTCGAATTGCACGATGGCCGTGCCGTTCGCCAGCAGGTACTCCGCCTCTTGCCGCAGCGCGAGCACGATGTCTTGCGCCAACGATTCGCGATCTGGGTAGGCTTTGTCCGAGACGCATTCGAGCCACATCGTTCGCGTGAGCAAGTACGGCCCCGGCAGCGCGATCTTGATCGGCTTGTTGGTGAATCGCCGTAGCCGTTCGAGTTCGTGGCCTGCCAGCGGTTGCGTTCGCGAGATGCGCCCGAAAACTGCCGGGTGGCGAACGTGTTCGAGCGGCACATCGAGCGAACGCAGTTCCTCGGCAAATTTTGCGGGATCGTCGACATACGAAAGCAAGTCCGATATCGGGATGAGTTGGCAGTTATCGAGCCGCGTTCCCACGAAGCTGGCGTAATTATCGCGACGCTGTTCGCCATCCGAAACGACATCGACGCCCGCGCGTTCCTGTGCCGCCACCGATAGCCGCACCGCATCGTCGGCGTAACTCTGGAACGTCTCATCGGGCAATCGCCCGGCAAGCCATTCGTGCAGCGCCGACACGAGCCACGCCGGTCGCGGCCAACTGCCGATGCCCATCACCGAAAGCGGCTTCAGAGTGAATCGCGAATCGAACTGCGGCAGTTCCGCGAGCGGTTGCGATGGCACCGAAGATCGAGCCACCGATCCCGCCTTGCGGATGAGGTAACTGCGCACGTCGCCGGTGCGGGTACGCGAGATTAATTCGTTCCCCGTGAGCCGCGACCACGACGGCAAATCGTCTTCAACGGTGGCATCCGTCGAGCGCACTTCGAGAAACTGACCGGCACGAAGCGGGTCGATATGCTTGCGAATCAGCAACAGCAAGCCATTGCCACAATCGAGGTTGCCGCCATCGAATTGCACATGCGATTCGAACGGATGTTTCGCGTTCCAGTCGGTCATAGTGATGTCAACTTCCTCGCTAGTGCTTTTTGAAGTTGCGCATTCCGTCGCGATGTCGATGCACGGTCGCTTGGTTTCGAGAGTTTCCGCCCCGTGTTGC
This sequence comes from Limnoglobus sp., assembly GCA_025353985.1. Lineage (GTDB taxonomy): Bacteria > Planctomycetota > Planctomycetia > Gemmatales > Gemmataceae > Limnoglobus. The sequence goes on along the minus strand of JANXNT010000977.1, from coordinate 80 downwards.
GCTACGCAAAGCCTACGCGATGCGGCTAAACAGCTAGACTTCCTCGCTAGCGCGTCGGGCTAACAATATCAGTATTGTTA
>JANXNT010000912.1 GCA_025353985.1 Limnoglobus sp. | reverse complement strand
TACGTCTGCGCGATCGCCGATTCGACCGCCACTGGCAGAAAGCGAGCGTAGTTTTTCGCAGCCATCACGATCGAGATTTGCGGCGTCATACCGTCAGCGCCCGTGCATGATCGGGTGCCACTTTCGAGATGCAGAAGCGATATTTGCCCGATTTCTCTTGTGGAATCGCGTCGACGAGTTCGAGGTCGTAGCCGACGGTCGGGCCGAAGGTTTCGCGCACGAGTGCGGTAATCTGCATCCGGCTCTTCGAGGTAAACGCATCATCGGGGACGATGCGAATCGTTAAGCGCGTGTGCGTTTCCTGGATGATTTGCACCTGTGCCGTACCCGAAATCAACAGTGCGAAATTTTCTGTAAGTGAGATTCCGGAGATCAAGTGACCGGCCGGTGTCACCACGTAATCGGCATCGCGTCCCTGAATCGATTCGATCAGCGGTAACCCGCGGCCACACGTGCATTTTCGGTCCGACAACGTCGCGTGATCGCCGATACGGTAGCGAATGATTGGCATCGCGAGATTCGTTAAATCGGTCACCAGCAACGGCCCGCTCTGCCCGCGTTCGGCTTCGACGAAAACCGAGTCCGCGTTCACGTGCAAACCGTCGTGGACTTCGCATTCGCAGGCGATCAAACTCACTTCTTCGCAGCCGTAACGGTCCGTCACTTTCACGCCGAAAACGCTCTCAATGACGGTGCGTTGCCAGTCGTGTAATGGCATCGCGGTGGATAAAATCCCATTCGGCCGAATGTCGGTTACACCCTGCTTTTTCAGGCGATCCGCGACGAGATACAGCGAATGCGCGTGACCGAAGATCAGGCCCGGACGATGTCGCCGCAGGCTTGCGGTGAACTCGGCAATGCGTGCATCGGTGAGTTGCAACGTGTCGAGGTACACCGCACGATCGAGCAGCCAGTTACGGGCGCGGCCACGCCAGCCGAAATGGCGATATTCGGGGTTGCCCCAGACCTTCGCCACGCGCTGCCCCAGCCGCCAGCCGGACCATTCATCGGAGCGCAACGTGCAGGCGTACTTCCACTGTTTCGCGGCTTCGTCGATGCGGATCGTCAGCGGCACGCCCGTCGAACCCGATGTGCGCTTCACCAGCAGTTTCGTTGGGTCGAATTGCGACGACAGAAACTCGCGTTCGCGGGTCCGCAAGTCGGCCTTCGATACGATCGGGAAGTGCCGTAAATCGTCGAGCGTTTTCACATCGTTTGGGTGAACATCGGCCGCATCCCACGCCTGCCGGTAGAACCGCACATGGTCGTACGCATGGTGCAGCACGCGCTGGAGCGCAACGAGTTGCCGTGCGCGAATCGTCTCGGGGGAATCGAACTGCGTTTTGCGAAGTTCGCGCAGGTAACGCAAGTGCTGGCTACCCGATTTCCACGCCGCCAACGGCTGCAACAAGTGCCGATTCGCGAAGTTGAGCATCCGTGCCCCTCGTGTATTTTCTGTGAAGTTACATCTGGCTGCGTTGCCATTCGACTTGTCGCGTTAGCCCTTCGTCGACGCTCGTCGTTGGCTTCCAACCGACGTGTTTGAACAGCTTACTCACGTCGGCACCGGTTGCGTATTGATCGCCCTTTCGCGGCGGGTGTCGTTCGATGATCGCTTTCTTGCCGATGATCGTTTCGAGCTTGCGAATCACGTCGAGTACCGTCACGAGTTCGCCGCCGCCGAGGTTGAACGTCTCCCCCGCCATCGCGGCGGTCGCCTTCACGGTGGCGTCGACGCAGTCGGTCACGTACGTGTTGCCGCGAATGTGCATGCCGTCGCCGGTGAGTGTGATCGGCGTGTCTGTGAGCATCGCGCGAATGAACAAGTTGTAGCCCATATCGGGGCGTTGGCGCGGGCCGTAGACGCTGAAAAATCGCAGCACGATCGCGGGCACGTCGAACTCGTCGCCGTAGACGCGGCACAGTTGTTCGCCCGCAAACTTCGTGATGCCGTACGGCGAACTCGGCTTCGTGGGCAGCGTTTCGTCGCCGCTCGCGTATTTTCCGTAGACGCTCGATGTGCTTGCGTAAATCAGCTTCTTCAGCGTCGGCGAGCCTTTCAACGACTCGAGCAAACGGTGTGTCGCCACGAGGTTGCAGCGATTATATTCGTCGAAATTCGTCCAGCTTTTGTTCAAGCCCGGCATCGCCGCCAAGTGAAATACCCACTCCGCGTCTTCCACGGCATTCGGGGCCACGCCGTTCGCCAAATCGAGTTCGTGGAACGCGAATTGCGGCGACTCGCGGAACGCACGCAGGTTCTGTTCTTTGAGGTTCCGCGCGTAGTAACTGGTGAAACAATCGATGCCCGCCACGGTGTGGCCGTCCGCCAGCAACCGCTCGCAAAGGTGCGAGCCGATGAACCCCGCCGCACCGGTGACAACACAACGCATAATCCGCATCCTCAAAGTATCGCAAAACTAACAAAAATCGCGAGTGCCCAGCAAGGCCGAAGTCGACGGTATTGAGATATAGAACACGCAGCCCCTCGGCACAACGTTGCGGGTTGGGCAAGAATTTCCGCCTAACATCTTGTCAGTAAGGCAGGTGTCATTACCTTAACGGCAACCTGCCCGTTCCTGTCGTAGCCCGTTGGAGGTCGTATCGTGCGAAACCGTTTCCGTTCGGGGTTCACCCTCATCGAACTCCTCGTTGTCATCGCGATTATTGCCATCCTGATTGGCCTGTTGCTACCCGCCGTGCAGAAAGTGCGCGAGGCGGCGGCGCGGATCAAGTGTACGAACAATTTGAAACAACTCGCGCTATCCGTGCATAACTACGAGTCGTCGCTCGGGAACCTGCCGCCGGCGTATCGCGGGCAGCAGATCGGCGGTGCCCCGCAATATTACGACCTGTGGGGAACGCTGGCACTGCTGACGCCGTACCTCGAACAAACGGCGGTGTACAACGCGATCGACTTGAACCTGACGATGTACCAACTCGTGCCGCCGTACGGCATCCAGGCACCGATTGCCGCGCAGGCCATCGTGCCGATTTTCCTCTGCCCAAGCGACCGGGCCGTAGCCGTGGAAACGAACGTCTACTCGATTCCCGGCCCGCTCGGCCCGACGAACTATTCTTTCTGCCTCGGGACCGGAACGACCCGCGGACGCACGAACTGGCTCGGTTCGCCATACGATGCCGATGGCGCGTTTTTCGCGCAATCGAAAACGAAGTTCACCGACATGACCGATGGCACGAGCAATACGGCTGCCGGGTCCGAGCGCATCCTCGGCGACGGCGACGATTCGAACACCGTAGCCAGCCGCGCGGATATCAAAACGAAGACGATGTACGTGAACCCCGGTGCGGAGACGACCGACGCGAATTGCGGCAGCAGTTTGCGTGTGAACTTCAACCAGCGTCGCGGCTATTCGTGGGTCGCCGGGGAACCACGCTGCACGAGCTACAACCACTACTACCTTCCGAACGACAAGATTAACCCGGACTGCGTGGCAAACTACAACATCTACACCGACCCAAAACTGAGCAGCACCGGCCACGGTCTGAGTACCGCACGCAGCCAGCACACCGGCGGCGTGAACGTGATGCTGTGCGATGGTAGCGTGCGTTTCGTCCGCGACTCGATCGATCTCACTACGTGGCGCAGCCTGGCAACCCGTTCCGGCGGCGAAGTCCTCGGCGATTATTAAGCCATTTTGTTAGCCCGACGCGCTAGCGAGGGAGTCGGGGCGAGTCTTCGAGACACGATGCAGAACGTGCATTCCGAGCGCAGAAACCGTCGTGTTTTGCAATCGCGGAAGGTGAAAGTCCCTCACTAGCGCTTTTTGAAGTTGCGATTTTTTGTCGCCTGTCTTCAAATGCAGGTGTTTCACGCACAAACACGCGCCCGGCGAGCGGCACGGCGTAAGCGTGCCGTGGTACCCACCAAGGCTTCCACGGCACGCTTACGCCCGCTTACGGCGTGCCGCTCGCCAGGTTTTTGAGTTTGAACATTGTCGAAGTATACCCAGGGGTACGACGAAACGTCTAACCCTGGGCTATGAGATGCAACCCCGTTGGGGTAAGAATTGGCTATTCATTTACCCCAACGGGG
>JANXNT010000887.1 GCA_025353985.1 Limnoglobus sp. | reverse complement strand
CGCGTGCTGAAGCCGGGCGGGAAACTGCTCGCACTATTCCCCGCGTGGTACGATGTCGGCCGATGGCAACGCTGGCTGTTGCCGCTGCAACGCCTCTATTGGCAAGCCCCGCCCGCACCGACTACCGGCCCGAAGTTGACTGCGCACGAATTGCGCGCAGCATTCTCCCGCTTCCGCGATTTCCGCATCCACCAACGGCATCTGCGACGATCCGAATTACCCCACGTCTGGCGATTATTACCCACGAGCCTGCTCGAACGCATCCTCGGCCGCGTGCTCGTGCTGCGCGCATTCAAGCCACTTTCCGCCGTTCGCGAACAATCTTCGGTCGTCGCCGCGTAACGCGACGATTTTGATTGCGTTTGCGAAACCATTCGTTACGATTGTGCCGTACTCATCGAACCCACACCGGGACGAGGTCGGCATGATATCACACACGCAACACCGCCGCGATTTCCTGAAAGCGACTGCTGCCACCGGGTTATCACTCGCGGTCTGTTCGTCGGGGCATTCCGCGGTTTCGCCTACTGCCAAAGCCAAAAGCGTCATCATGCTGATGCTCACGGGTGGGCCGAGCCAGATCGATACGTGGGATCCGAAGCCGAACGCGCCGAGCGAGATTCGCGGGCCGTTTAACACAATACCGACGCAGATACCGGGCACGCATTTCAGCGAGTTGTTCCCCAAAATGGCGGCGATGGCCGACAAGTTTTCGCTCATCCGCACGATGCATCACGAGTTGGCCCCGACCCACGACAACGGCTTTCAGCTACTCAATACGGGTCGCACGTTCGAGGCAGACAAGGAATGGCCCTGGGTCGGTAGTGTCGTCGATCACCTCACTTCGGCGGGCGAGTTCGATCCGTTTCGCACGATGATACTGCCGTTCGAACAACCCGATTTCGGCATGGCAAAGGCGGGCGATTGCTTTCGTGGCAAGTGGCTAAAGAACTGTCTACCCGGTGTCCACTCTTGGGACGAAGACGATGCAACGCTGGCCGAATGCTGCGAATTCGCGTCAAAATGCGCATACACCGGTGTGAAATTCATAACGATCAACCCGTACGATTCGGTGTTCTATCGCATGACATGGGACTGTCACGCCGATAGTGGAGCGTTGCGAACGACGCTGGACGATTACCGCAACCACCTCGCGCCGGAGTTCGACGCGTGCTATACGTGGTTGCTGAATTCGCTGATGTTAAACGGATTGCTCGATAGCACGCTCGTTGTGGCCGTCGGTGAATTTGGCCGCACGCCGAAGTTGAACCGCAACGGCGGGCGGGACCATTGGGCGAACTGTTGGACCGCACTCGTCGCCGGTGGCGGCGTGCAGGGCGGCCGCATCATCGGCGAATCGGACGGCATCGGCAGCGAACCAAAAAACCGCCCCGTCAGTTGCCAGGAACTCGTCGCAACCATCTACCACGCACTCGGATTCCCGCCCACAACAACAATGCCCGGCCCAGACGGCAAGCCGGTGAAAATCATCGACGCTTCGCCGGTACTCGAACTCTTTTAACACGCCAAGTGAGAGATACAACATGCGAATTTTTCTCAGCACGACGTTATGCGTGTTGTATGGCTGTATACAGACCATCTCCGCGGAGCCACTGCCCAACACGAAGCCACTGACCACGGATGGCGATCTCGCTAAGAACATGGTCGATGGCATACACAAATATCTGGACCGCGAACTAGCGGCGGCCCCCGCGAAGCGCGATGCACTTTGGAAGAAATCGGAACTGCCAGCAAAGCGGGAACGCTTGAAGAAAATTCTCGGTGTCGTCGATGTTCGTCTGCCTGCCAAGCTCGAATATGTCGGATGGCCAGATCAGCCATCGTTGCTTGCAGAGATCGACGGGTGCAAAATTCATGCGGTGCGTTGGGCTGTGCTCAACGGTGTCGATGCCGAAGGTTTACTCATCGAGCCGAATGGAAAACCGAAGGCAAACGTCGTTGCGATTCCACATGCTGATCAACACCCCGAACAACTCGCGGGGCTGATGCCGGGCGATGATTTTGGCTTGCGACTGGCCCGCAGTGGATGCCGCGTTCTCATTCCCACACTCATCGATCGCGACGACAAGTATTCCGGCAACGCGCGCATGAATCGCTGGACGAACTATACGCATCGCGAGTGGATTCATCGCATGTGTTACGAGATGGGCCGCACGCTGCCGGGATACGAAGTACAAAAAGTTCTCGCCGCGGTCGATTGGTTCGAGAAGCATGAGGCAAAGTGTAAAGTCGGTGTCATCGGTTACGGCGATGGTGGCATGATCGCGCTTTATGCGGGTGCGCTCGATGAGCGAATTGCGGTCACACAAGTCGCAGGCTACTTCGGAGAACGGGAGAAAATGTGGGAAGAGCCGATCGATCGCAACGTCTGGGATCGCGTTCGCGAATTCGGTGACGCAGAAATCGGGGCGATGATTTTCCCACGATTATTCGTTGATAATCACGCGATGGCGACTCCGGCTTGGAAGCATCCCGTCGAAGCGAAGCCCGGCCGCAGCGGTACCGCACCGGGTGTATTGCACGCATCTACTGGGAAAATCGACACGATCGTTTCCACGCAACTATTCTTGAAAGCCATGCAACTACCGGACAGTGAATCGACCACACTCAAACCCATGCAATTGGTGATAGAGTTGGGGCCGCGTCATAAACGCCAATTCGATCAACTCGTCGCATACTCGCAGAATCTATGGCGACATTCGGAGCCGGTGCGCAAGGAGTTTTGGAAGAAAG
>JANXNT010000885.1 GCA_025353985.1 Limnoglobus sp. | reverse complement strand
CACGTCTTACAAGCGGGCGTCGGGCAGAACCCGGCACGGCAGGCAGCACTCCTCGCGGGACTGCCCGATACCGTTTCCGCGTTCACCGTTAACAAAGTCTGTGGTTCCGGGTTGAAGGCGATTGCACTGGCGGCACAGGCGGTGACGGCGGGCGATGCGCAAGTGATCGTCGCCGGCGGCATGGAGAGCATGAGCCGTGCGCCATACTTGCTGCCGAACGCGCGCACGGGGTTGAAGTACGGCGACCAACCGACGGTCGACGCACTCATCCGCGATGGCCTGTGGTGCCCGTTTGAAAACTGGCCGATGGGCGATGCGGCCGAACATACGGCCAGCCAGTGCGGCATCACCCGCGTGGCACAAGATCGCTACGCCGCCGCTAGCCATCAACGCGCCGCCGCTGCGTGGGAACGTGGCGACTTCGCGGCCGAAATCGCACCGATTTCTCTTGAAGGCAAAGGCGGACGTTCGACGGTCAGTTTCGGTGTCGATGAAGGCATCCGCGCCAACAGCACAGCAGAATCGTTGGCCACATTGAAACCGGCGTTCCAGAAAGCGGGCACGGTCACGGCGGGAAACGCCTCGCAACTCAGCGACGGAGCCGCCGCCGTGGTCGTGGCCACCGAACGCGCCGCCGAGCAAATCGGCACGCCACCACTCGCGAGAATCGTCGCCTACGCCACCAGCGGCGTGGCTCCGAAAGATCTGTTCCTCGCACCCGCGACTGCAATTCCGATGGTGTTGGCGAAGGCGAAATGGTCGCTGAACGACGTCGATTTGTTCGAACTCAACGAGGCATTCGCCGTGCAAATTCTCGCCTGCGTGCAGAAACTCGGCTTGGACGAAGCGAAAGTCAACGTGAACGGCGGCGCGATTGCCCTCGGCCATCCGATCGGTGCGAGCGGTGCCCGCGTCCTCGTTACGCTCGTTCACGCATTGCACAACCGCGGCCTGAAGCGGGGCGTCGCCTGCCTCTGTCTCGGCGGCGGCAACGCGATCGCGATGGCCATCGAGCGAATGTAAATCCAGCTACCGAAAGAGCGGTAGGAATGCTAATCCGTCTTTCGTTCAAACCGTATTAACGGGTTCGCGTGGTATCACGTTGTTCGCACTGCTTTTTCGCGCGGCCAACGGGTGACTCGACATCGCCACGTGATGCTCTAGGCCAATCAAGTACAAGTGTTTCCTTTGCGTTGCGAACTCGTTTTCCAGTTCGTGTAGCTTCTCCATGACGCTGTGATCGACCAAGCGCGTTTGAGAGAAATCGACCTTCACATTCGTGTAACCTTTTGACGCTTGGATGATCGATTCGCGCAAACTCAGCCAGTTCGTGAACATCGCTGCTTTGCGAACGACGACTGTCACGCCATCAGGGTTAGTCACAATGCTGACATCCGACGTGAACATGCCCCGGATTGGCGCACCGTGCCAGAGGTGGAAGAGGATTTTCATGCCGATGCCCACGCTGATGCCGATGAGCAAGTCTGTCGCGAGTGTGGCGATGATGGTGCCGATGAACACCATGAACTGTTCGCTGCCGACTTTGAACGTCCGCACGAATTCACTCGGTGAGGCGAGGCGGAACCCGGTGTACACGAGCATCGCACCGAGTGCGGCCAGTGGAATCTGGTGGATGAGATCCGGGAACAGCAACACGAAACTCAGAAGGAAGACGCCGTGCCAGGCGTTCGCCCACTTGGTGCGGGCACCGTTGTCGATGTTCGCTTTACTGCGGACGATTTCGGAAATCATCGGCAGGCCACCGATGGCGGATGCAATCGCGTTGGCGAAACCGACGGCGAGCAGGTCGCGGTCGAAGTTCGTCTTGCGTTTCCAAGGGTCGAGCAACTCGATGGCTTTCGCACTCAACAGCGATTCGAGGCTACCGATTAAGGTGAATAGCAAGAGATATTGCAAGCCCGTTCCCGTTGCCAAGCCGCGGAAGTCGGGAAATGCGAACGCTGAGGAAGGATCTTTCAGCACGTTGGGCATGTCGACAAGAAAGCGCGGGCCGACTTCGTAAACCGCAGCGTGATCCGAGTCGAAGAAGCTATCGGGGAACAAGTACGTGTGCTTGTGATCGAGTTGAAACAGCGTGCCTAAGCCGATAGCCACCATCAACACGATGAGTTGCGACGGCACTTTCTTGACCCACTTGATTCGCTTACCGATCAGTGGCAAGCCGAACAAAATCATCAGCCCGACGAAGCCGATGATTGCAATCTCCGGATTAATGCTGCGAAGTTTTCCGGGGAACTCGGCGATGAGTTCGAGCGGCCCGGCCCCTTTCGTTGGAGACACGCCGATAACCTCGTAGGCTTGCTTGGCGATAATGATGATGCCGATGCTGGCGAGCATCCCGTGAACGGGCGTCAGTGGGAAAACGTCCGCGAGCCGCCCCGCCCGCAGCAACCCGAAGAGAATCTGTACCACCCCGGCGACGACTCCAATACCGAGGGAGAGCTTGTAACCGAGGAATAATCGGTCGGTTTCGGACATCCCTTCTGTGCCGAACTCATTACCCAACTCGGTGACAGCACCGTAAACGATGACAATTAGCCCCGCCGCAGGGCCTTTGATCGTGAGTTGTGCGTTGCTGAGGAACGTCGTAAGGATGCCACCAACTACAGCCGTCCAAATACCCGCGATCGGCGGGTATCCGCTGGCCCGTGCGATCGCCAAGCAGAGCGGCATCGCGATGAGGAAGACGAGGAAGCCCGCAATCGCGTCGAACCGTACATTTCCAAACCCAACTGGCTTCGTTTCGGGCGGCGAAGAATTGTGTGCAACAGGAGTTGCGGCCATTGGCGTCACCTTTTACCTGCGAAGTTCGTCTCACGGTTTGGACACTAAAAGCAACTGCCATGCCGATAGATGGGATGCTCGATTTCCAGCGGTGTTCGATGGATTAGCGAACGTGACATTCATGGTATGGCGGGTCACGAATCAGCATGGTCGTCGTCCGACCAGATATCCCGACCGATGTTGATGCTGTGCGTGCGGATTTTATTTCGTAGGCTGCCGCGTGTAATCCCGAGGAGTTTTGCGGCCTGTAGCTGATTGCCAGCGGTGTGTTGCAATACGCGCATCAGGACTTCGCGTTCCATTCGCGCCAACCCCTCTGCGTAAAGCGTTTCGGAGCCAGCCGAAAGTCGTTCTTGCACGAATGCATCCCAGTCGAACAACCCCGATGGTGCGCCCGTTGCGGGCATCGCACCCGGTCGTTGGAAGACTTGCGCGGGAAGAAAATCGGCCAACAGCACTTCGCCGCGCGACTGCAACATCGCCTGTTTCAGAATGCTTTGGAGTTCGCGCACATTCCCCGGCCACGGGTACGCCGTGAGCGCGGCCATCGCCTCATCGGAGACGACGAGCACGGGCCGACTGAGTTCGATTGCGAAGGCGCGCACGTAATGCTCGACGAGGCGTGGCAAGTCGGCACCTCTCGCAGAAAGCGGGGGCAATGAGATGTTGAACACGTTCAGCCGAAAGTAGAGATCCTTGCGAAAATGCCCATCGACCACAGCTCGATTAAGATCCTGATTCGTGGCCGCCAAAATTCGAACGTCGGTGATGACGGTTTCGTTGCCGCCGACGCGCTCGAACCGTTGTTCTTGAAGCACACGAAGCATTTTCACTTGTGCCGAAAGTGGCAGTTCGCCGACTTCGTCGAGGAAGATCGTGCCGCCGGCCGCCTGTTCGAACTTGCCGATCCGCTTGCGATCCGCCCCCGTGAACGCGCCTTTTTCGTGGCCGAACAGTTCGCTTTCGATCAAGCTTTCCGGGATCGCGCCGCAATTGATTGCCACGAACGGACGATTCACGCGCAAACTGTGTTGATAGATCGCACGCGCCACGAGTTCCTTGCCGGTGCCGCTTTCGCCGAGAATGAGCACCGTGGTATCGGTAGCCGCCACGCGCCCGATCGCCTTGTAAACGTCTTGCATCGCCGGGCAACGCCCGACTAACAAGTCGCCATCCACGGCGGTCGATTCGACATCCGATATTGTCGCCGGCCGCCTCATGAATGCGTTCGAACGCACCGCCTTGTCGATCGCATCGCGGACGTCGTTCAACTCCAAAGGCTTTAGCAGGAAGTCGAACGCGCCCGCTTTCATCGCCTCGATTGCGAGGTCGGTCGTGCCGTGGCCGGTGATCATGATGACGGGTACGCGGGAATCGATCTGGCGAATCCGCTCGTACGTTTCGAGGCCGCTCGCGTCGGGTAGATGCACGTCGAGCAAAATCGCATCCGGTGGTTCGCGGCGGATCGCTTCGATCGCCTCGGCAGCGGTACTCGCCGTGCGGATTGTGATCTCCGCCGAGCGAAACGCCCGCTGGAATGCGTGCTGAATCGCCGCTTCATCATCAACTAAGAGTACGATCGGCATCGGATAACTCGGTGGGCAGGGAGAGGAAAAAACTGGCACCGCCGCCTACCCGATTGACGGCGTTAATCCGACCGCGATGATCCTGCACGATCCGCTGGCAGATCACGAGACCTAGGCCCAAGCCGGTGTCCTTGTTACTCGAAAATGGCTGGAATAACCGGGCGAACATCTCCTTCGCGATTCCCGGCCCCGTGTCCGCGATTTCGACTTCGACCGACTGATGAACCTTGCGAATCGTGATGCTAAGCGTGCCACCCGTCGGCATCGCATCGAGCGCGTTAAGGCCCAAATTCAGCACGACTTGCCGAAGCTGTTCGCGATCCCCAGAGAGCGTCACATCGCCCGCGGGGATAATCCGCTCCAGCACCACCCGCTGTTGATCGGCACGGGTTCGTAACAGGCCAAATGTATCGTCGAGTAACCGATCGAGCGAGACAATCGCTCGCCGCATTTGTGGGGGACGAGCGAAAGTGAGGAACGTATTCAGCGAGCGTTCCATCCGCCGGATTTCACTCTCGATGATGCGCAGATCTTCGGCAGGTAGCAACCCGCCATCGGCTTGACCCGCCTGCACCAACAGCTTGATCGACGTCAGCGGGTTGCGAATTTCGTGTGCCATGCCCGCTGCAAGTTGGCCGAGTGCCGCGAGTTGTTCCGCACGCAGAACTTCTTGCTCGCGCAGTTGCAATTCACGGACCACTCGCTCGATTTGCTCGGTCAGACGATCCGCTTCGATGTGTAAATCTTGAAAGCGACCTTCTTCGGTGACGATGAACTCGGGCGCGCCGGGTGCGATCTTTCCGGCGGCATCGCGGAGTTGCACGCGGAGTTTCCGAATCGACCGATTCAGGCCGCGCGATACGGCAAATCCGAGGACGATCCCTGAGATGCCACCGAGGCCGCCGATGCCCGCCATCCCCCATGCGAGTTGACGCAACACGCGGTCGTGCTGGTCGGCGGAATCTTCGACGCGGCGTGCATTAAAGTGTTCGAATTCCTGGCATGGCCGCAGCACTTCTGTTTCGACGAACTTCGTGGCAACGACTCGTTTCGCTTCGTGCGTCGGCGAACCGAACGTCGGTAGATTCTGCCATTTCAAAAGGTAACTGTCGTACGCGCGGCTTAGTCGCACGAACAACTCGCGTTCGCTCGGCTGATCGGCCGACTCCCCGAGTTTGACCACGCGCTGTTGAATTCGTTCGTGTAAAACCGCCACACTTTCGACGTGTGCATCTTCGAGCGCGATCAGATCTTGCAAGCCTTCTTCCAACTCGATCGCAGCCCGCTGACTCTGCACATTCTCCCGCAACACACTCGTCAGGGCCGCTTGCTGACTGAACAACGACACCGCCGTGAACGTGCAAAGTGCCACAAAGCACAACGCGATCAACAACATCGGCAGCAGGTAACGCCAGCTGGACATGAAACTCTCGCTTCCGCAAACGCACTTCTCGCTCAATCAGTCTATGTTACTCGCAACGGAAATGGATCGAGGGAAGAAAGCAAAAAACGCACAACAGGCACGAGAAATCGGCGTTTCCCCACGCCGCCAAGGCTTTGCGAATCAAAGTGCGTGGCGCGGCGAAATGCCGATGCCGATTCTGACTTTGGGCCGGTCATGCCGGGCATTTTCTGGAAACCGACAAAATCGTGCCAGAGAACCGGTTCGTCGCCGTTGCGTATTGTCGAATCATTCACTAAATTGACGAATGGAAACATTACACCAGCCGGTAGGGGTACTCACCAGTACCCATTGGCCCGGCGTCGGAGAGTCCGGCGTGAAGAAGGCCTTCATTAGCGATATCCACGGTAACCTCGAAGCGCTCGAGGCCGTCCTTGCCGATATCCGTTCGCAAAATATTACCGACATTTACTGTCTCGGCGATGTGGTCGGCTACGGTCCGAACCCACGCGAGTGCATCGACCTGATTAGCAATTTCAAGTTGGTGCTACTCGGCAACCACGACCAAGGTGCGATGTTCGACCCGGATGGCTTCAATGCCGCTGCCGAACGAGCGATCTTTTGGACGCGGTCGCAACTCGAATCGGGTAACGAATCTCGGGCGGATCGCGAAAAACGCTGGGAGTTCCTCGCCGAACGGCCGCGTTCGTTTAAGGAAGACAAACTCTTGTTCGTTCACGGCTCCGCACGAAACCCACTGAACGAATACGTCTTCCCCGAAGACATTTACAACCAACGCAAGATGGAACGCATCTTCGCACTCGTCGATAAATACTGCTTCCAAGGCCACACGCACGTGCCGGGCGTCTTCACGGAGTCGATGCAGTTCCTTAGCCCCGAAGATATGGATCACTCGTACACGCTCGAAGACCGCAAGACTCTCTGTAACGTCGGTTCGGTCGGTCAGCCACGCGATGGTAACCGCAAGGCGTGCTACGTCGTTCTGGACGACAACGTGATCAACTTTCGCCGCGTCGATTACGACTGGACGCAGACCCGCGACAAAATCTACGCGATTCCCGACCTCGATAACTTCCTCGGTGACCGCCTCGGCGAAGGCCGCTAAATAAAACGAACTTGCCAACGAATCAACCCACGGCAGACTTGCCGTGGGTTTGTGCGTTTCTCAATCGCGACTACACTGGAAAACGGTCGGAAATGACACGTTACCGGTATCAAAAACCATTCTTGTTAGCCCGACGCGCTAGCGAGAGATTACTGTCGTTTCTGCGATGTCGTGCCTTAATTACGGGTTCCCCTCGCTTGCGCGTCGGGCTAACAACACGTATCGAACCACCCCGCCCAAAGTATATCCATAAGATGACTCTTTCTCCGATGGGCATTACCGACTCCGAAAGCCAATGAACAACAATAACTTCAAGAGCATCTTCAGTTTCATCGTGCTGACGGCCATCGTCACGGTGGGTTGGTATTTCCTGGGGCCGAAGCCCGAACCGGTGCAAAACCCGCCGCCCGATACCGCAGTGAAATTGCCGAAAGTGACGCAGGAACAAGCTGCGGCAGTCGGTGGCACGGCCATCCTCGGTGGCAAGCCGTTCGACGGCTTGAAGCCCGGTGCGCCGCCCGTTGTGGAAAAACCGGTCGCGGAAATCAAGCCAATCGCACCCGTCGTGATCAAGCCGAACGAGCCACCTGCGTTCATCGCTCTCGGCGATAGTACGTTCCACTTGAAAGTGTTGCTCACGGATCGCGGGGCAGGGGTTCAGCAACTGATTCTCACGAAGTTCGACGAAGCCAATCGCCTCGGAGAACAGGTGTACGACGCGAACAAAAAGCCGCGCCCGCTATACCTGATTCCCGGTTTTCTGCGTCCGTTATACACGCACATTAAGGTGCCTGAAGAAGCTGATTATCCGGATATTGTCGCGAACTTTACCGAAGCCGACTTGGCCTCGAACCGCAAACCGGACACAACGCGCACTGCAGCACTCGCTGGGATTTTGGCACGACCATCGTACACGATGTACCACTATCCTTCGAAGGACGACCAATATCGGGCACGCGACGATCGCGGCTTGCCCAAGGCCGAAGACGACTTGATTCCGCTCGCCACACTCGGCGAAGTCGCGTGGAAAGTCGCGAGCATCAAACAGCCCAAAGACGCACCGTGGGAAGTCGTATTCGAAACGGAACTCGGTGCGCCATACTTCCTAAAACTGCGTAAGACGTTCGCACTTTCGCCGAAAGATTACGACTTCAAATTGCGCGTCGATATCGAAGCGTTGCCGGGCCGATTGAAAGAATCGGGCAAGTTCCGCTATCAGATTTCCGGCCCCGTCGGCATGCCGATCGAAGGCGAATGGTACACATCGACGTACCGCACCGCCTACTTCGGCTGGCTCGATGGGCAGAAGACTCCACGCCGCGCCGTCGACGATTCTTCGAACATTCATTATTTGCACGGTGGCAACGAAGTCCGCAAGCCGGGTATCTTCAACTACGCCGCCGTGGGTACGCAATACTTTGCCTCAGCGATCGCCCAAGCGGACGATGTCGACGAAAGCAACCAGCCGTGGGAATACGTGCGACCGACCCGCGAAGTTCCGGCAAAATCCGACGATGAGCGCGTGTCCAAATACGAACCGGAGAAGCACGCGCTTTTCGACATTTCGGTGCGTGCGGTTTCGCGACTTTACGAAGTGGCACCCGGCGAAACGATCTCGCACAACTATGCCGTGTATAACGGCCCGATGAAGGTCCGCCTGCTGAAACAGATGAAGGGCGAAAGCGAAGTTCCCGCCGAAACCGTCGATCGCTACCTGGCGAAGTACCATCTCGACACGCTCACCGATTACCACTCGCCGAGTTGGATCGGCCGCCGTGCGGACAGTATTTACTGGTCGTCGATCATCATCGCATCGACCAACGTCATGCACTGGCTACTCGGCACACTCCACAGTTACGTCGGTAACTGGGGCTTATCGATCATGCTCCTAACGGTGCTCGTTCGTATCGCGCTACTCGTGCCAAGTCGCCGTCAACAGATGATCAACGCACACATGCAGGCGAAGATCCTGAAGTTGAAGCCCGAGACGGACAAGATCAACGAAAAGTACAAAGACGACTTCATGACATTGCAGCAAGAGAAATCGAAGCTGTTCCGCAAAGCGGGGATCAGCCAGAGCGCGCAACTCGGTGGCTGCATGTTAATCTTCGCACAGATGCCGATCTTCATGGGGCTATATTTCTGCTTGCAGGAGAGCGTATTCTTCCGGCTCCAGGAATTCCTCTGGATCCCGAACCTTGCGGCACCGGACATGTTAATGTGGTGGTCGGAAAATATTCCGTTCATCAGTACCCCCTCTGCTCGCTTCGGCGGTTTCAGCTTCCTGTACTTGGGGCCTTTCTGGAATATTCTGCCATTGGCGACGGTCGTGTTGTTCTTTCTGCAACAGAAATTAACAATGCCGCCGCCAACGGATGATATGCAGATTCAACAACAAAAGATGATGAAGTTTATGCTGATCTTCACAGCACTGTTCTTCTACAAAGTCGCAGCCGGGTTGTGCTTGTACTTCATCATTAGCGGGTTGTGGACGCTCCTCGAACGCAAACTCGTACCGAAGCCCGATCTGTCCAAGGCCGAGTGGATGGTATCCGGTGGCGGGGATGGCGACGAACCGCCGAAAGATTCGACGGAAACGACTGCCCCGAAGCCAACGGGCTGGCTGGCACGCAAAATCGCCAACGCCAAAGACCGAATGGAAGAACTCCAGCGCACCGCCGAAACGCAGCGGCAAATCCGCAACGACCCCAACGCCAGTTCGAACACTCCCCCACAACAGGCGACAGGAAACTCACGAGCCGAGCGCCGCCAGAAAAAGAAGCGACGCAAGTGATGCGATGCAACGACTCAGGGTTACGACGTTCGTCGTACCCTCAGTGTTTCTGTTTTTTGCTTGCAATTCCTTTCACGTTCGGCAACGATACACATCCTGCCTGATCTCCGTCTCTTCTGCGGGTGATGTGTGAATTCTGCCAACTTGCCACCGTGTGCGGGGCCGCGATTGTCGCGGCGTCAGATGTTGCGTGCCGGGGCGGCCTCGGCGCTCGGCTTGACGTTGCCGCAACTCTTGCGTGCGGACAGCGTGCGAAGCCAGTCGACACGTGCGGACCATTGCATCCTCATCTTCCTAAACGGCGGGCCGTCGCACCTCGACATGTGGGACATGAAGCCGAACGCGCCCGTCGAAATTCGCGGCGAGTTCCAGCCGATTGCCACTTCGGTACCCGGCGTGCAGTTCGGCGAGCATATCCCGAAAATGGCCCGCTGGATGCACAAATCGGCACTCATTCGCTCCGCGCACCACAGCGTGAACAACGCGCATGCGGCGGGCGTTTACACTGCACTCACGGGGCAAGATCGCGGCGATAACTCCGCATCGACATTCACTCCGAACGACTATCCCGCAGTTGGTTCGGTCATGGGCCACCTTCGGCCGCCGACGCAGACCGTCGTGCCGTATGTGACGTTGCCGTTCATCACGAAGGAAGGCGCGGGCGGGCCACCGCAACCGGGATTCTACGGCGGCTGGCTCGGCAAATCGTACGATCCGTTGTTCATTTTGAAAGACCCGAACGCCATCGATTTCGCGATGCCCGAACTCTCGCTCGGCGGCGATGTCGATACCGTGCGGCTCGACGGGCGACGGCGGCTGATGTCGCAACTCTCCGAGCCGGACCCGTATCAAATTAAGGCGTTCGACCTACTCACATCGTCGCACATGCGGCACGCGGTGAGCATCGAAAAAGAATCGCCAAAGACGCGCGACGCCTACGGACGAAACATTTACGGGCAAAGCGTGTTACTGGCACGGCGGCTCATCGAAGCCGGGACGCGGGTGGCGTGCCTCGCCTGGGCACCTGATGCCAACGCCACCTGGGACACACACGGCAACAACTTCAAAAAACTCAAAACCGAACTGCTGCCGCAACTCGATTCGGCGGTATCGTCGTTACTCGCGGACCTCGACGATCGTGGGATGCTCGAGCGCACGCTCGTGGTGGTGATGGGCGAATTCGGACGCTCGCCGAAAGTGAATGCGAATGCGGGGCGCGACCACTGGAACTTCTGTTACTCGCTGATGATGGCCGGCGGCGGCATTCGCGGCGGCACAGTTTATGGCGCGAGTGATTCGATCGGCGGCAAACCGAGCCGCAACCCCGTCTCGCCCGCCGACGTCATCGCTACGGTCTACGCCTGCCTGGGTATCTCGCCCGAAACCGAACTGAAAGACCGCCTGCAACGACCCTACCCTCTCGTACCGTGGGGCAACCCGATCTCGGAAATCATCGGGTAGTGTGGCGAGAATTTCCGGAAAAGCATCAGTCAATGTTTCGATTCCCGTCGTGTGTGGTATAGGATTGCTGTACATGTCTTTTCAGCTCGGAATACCACGGTCGATATCTCATGAGTTTACCGCAACAGACGGTCGCGTTACTTCAGGCTGCACGCGATCTCGTGCGCGGGATGCCTGCGGATGCGGTGCTGCTCATCACGGAAGCGCCGCTCGATTGGGATGAAGTCGCGGAGAAGTTGTTCGGGTGTAAGCTGTTCGTGGCGGCCGAAAATCCGGCCTACGTCAAGCACCTTCGCGAGAAGGAAAACTGGACCGTCATCGACCTCGATCCCGACCCATTGCCGACGCAAGAACGGATGAGTAATGCTTTGCTGAAAGCCGTAACGGCGGAGCAACTCAAGCCCGGCGCGCACGTCGTCGTGCTCTACAACGGCATCGCGAGTATGGACGATGCCCCCGAACCGATCGACAGCCTCAGCGTGATTCACCTCGGCGAACACCTTGAGAAAATGACCTCGCAAGACTTGCGCAAACTCGGCACATCGGTCCCGCAAGACGTGCTGAAATACGTCGTCGAATTGGCCACCGAAATCGGCCGCGAGGGTCGCGAAGGCCACCCGACCGGAGCGATCATCGTCGTCGGCGATTCACGCAAAGTGCACACGATGTCGAAGTTCCGAAACTTCAACCCGTTCCGAGGCTACACCAAAAAAGAACGCGATATTCGTCGCCGCGATGTCCGCGAGCAAATTAAAGAGATCGCAAAACTCGACGGAGCAATCGTTATCGACCGCGACGGTATCGCTGAGGCCGCGTGCGTGTATCTCGATGTCCCCACCGACGGCATCGACCTGCCAAAAGGCTTCGGCAGTCGCCATCTTTCCGCCGCCGCCGTCAGCAAGAAAACGAAAGCGATCGCCTTCTGCGTCAGTCAATCGTCTGGAACGACGCGCGTCTTTCAGGACGGCGTCGAGAAGCTACGCATCGAACCACTCGACCGCCCCCACGTCTGGCAACCGCTCAAACTCGAAACACAAGACGACGCCGAGTAGTTAACCCGGCTCTACCTCATCTGCAATCGTTTTGCTGGAATTCAGCATGAAGCCGAGAACGGAGGCGCATGCGAAACTGGCGGCGC
This sequence comes from Limnoglobus sp., assembly GCA_025353985.1. Classification (GTDB taxonomy): domain Bacteria; phylum Planctomycetota; class Planctomycetia; order Gemmatales; family Gemmataceae; genus Limnoglobus. The sequence continues at coordinate 186 of JANXNT010000885.1, read as the reverse complement.
AGACGAAGAAAGCGGCGTTCCAGCCGTAGTGGATCTTCACTTCCGTGAGCAAGATCGGCGAGAGTGCGGCACCGAGATTGCCCCACATGTTGCCCCAACCGAGTGCTGCGCCGACGTTCGTGCCGCCGACGTCTTGTGCGAATGCCCACGTTGAGGGATTGCTGAGATCGACGAACAACGCCATTA
>JANXNT010000864.1 GCA_025353985.1 Limnoglobus sp. | reverse complement strand
GTTTGAATGTTCTCGAAATGAGAAAACGCTTGAAAAATAAGACGTTTCCGAATGAGGGAAAAACCGGACTCGGCCAAAACCAGATACACCGGCCAGCCCGCCGCTCGCCCGGTTTTCTCACTTCGCACCGGCGAACCCATCGTAGAATTCCGCCAGCCGGCGGTACAACGACTCCTCGCTGTTGCCGGTTTTCTGCTCCCAAACTTTCAGTCGCTCCTCACGCGGCAATCCCTTGATCTCGCCAACAACCTCCCGCTCCCGTTGCAGCCACTCGGCCCTGACGGCTTGGTCGGCACCGCACGTTCAACCAACTGGCTAACATGGTGTGTGTTTCTGTCAGAAACGCTCGGCCCACTCTGACTACCTACTCCGGGCGGTCGCGTCGTTTCCAGCAGAAATCACGCCGACCAAGTTCACGTTAACTTCTCCACTCCAGCGATACTAAAAAGTGATGATAAGTAGGTAGCGGGGAGGTCGCTCAGGTCGAGTTGGAGAAACGCTTGTAGCGGCTGGCGGCAGTGCCCGCAGTCGGGCCACGGTGCGTCCGGCTCCTTCCAGGGCGTGCCACAGAACTTCGAGGCGGTCGCCGGCCCTCGCCATCCTCGATAAGTGGCTTCCACGCGGGTCATTGCTTGACCCGCCACGGCTCCAGAATCGGAACGATTTCGTCGGTCTGCATGGCATTCTTCCCGGCTTGCTCTGTGGCATATGAGGCCCATCGCGGTTTCGTCGCTCAGAAGTTCCACTCGTGCGGCAAATCGGCTCCGCACACGCCGCAGGTGAACCAGTTGTCTTTGACCACGTTCCGCTCCCCGCAGGAGGTACAGCGACGGAACGTAATCTCAGCTGTGAACCGACCGGGGTGCCGGATGCCGAGCGGATCGAGGGCGGCAGCGACGGCAGGCCAAGAAGTCGGTGTCGGGCAGAAGCCGGTGGGTTAGTTCGACACCTCCTCGACTTCCACCCCGTTCCCGACCACGCGGAGGAACATCTCACCCGCCGAGCGGACCGGCATCCGACCCGAACAGGCGACGTGCTCGGATGCCCGGTCGGCCACGCGGAGGCCGCCGTCTTCGTCAATGACGAATGTTAAGGGGATGAGTCCCACGCGGTTGGGCCGCTGTCCGGTCGAATGCAGCCACTCCCGCAGGTCGGCGACAGACTCAATACGTTTCCCCGGCGGGGCTTCCCCCATCCGGTCGAGGATCGCCTTCGGACCAACGTACTGGAAAAGATTGCTCATTCGGATCCCCGGTTCCATTCCAACAAATCTCCGTCGAGGTGACGACTGTTACCGCACAAGTGGAGGCAGCCGCCATCCTCGATCCGCCTCACCGTTCGTCAACGCTCCAGCCCTGCCAACTTCTTGGCAATGGTGTTCGCGTCCGACACGCCCATGTCAACGAGCGTCGACCGCAGGTGGCGGGCGAAGACTTCCAGTTCGGCCTCGGCGGCGGCGATCGCCCGGCCAAGTTCCTCGGGGCGGATGCTCCACCGAGCCTCGGGGCGTCCGAATCGTGCGGCTCGCTGAATACCAGTCGGTCGGCGTCGAACCGCACCGACACCCGACCCAGACCATTTTCCACTCGTTGGCCGTTCTGTCGCATTTCCGCAGAAACTATCATCCGATTTCCGTTACCCTTACAGCGGGTTGAGCATTTCTTTATCCTGGAGGGACTACAGCAATTAGCCCCAGGTCGCGCTTCGCACACCTGGGTGGACTAGCGTGTTCCGGGGCTGTATCCTATCTCTGTCCACAGTCACGATTTGCAAAACGTGCGGAAGGCACGGCCTTAACACCCAAACTACCGCCGGGCCAGATTGTCGGCATCACCGGCCTGGCACGAATAGACGGACGTTCGGACGTTCCCGATCAATTGACAATTGAACTCGAGGCGAGTACCATTGAACACGACAAGACCGAGTTCATTCTCGACTTTGGTTGGGATTTTCGATGCTTCGGCGGCTTTTTGCAATTTACATCACAATCGTGCTGACGGCGGGGCCGAGCCTTTGCTGCTGCACGTCCTTGTACGCCGCTACTCCATCATCCACTGCCGGTTCTTCATCCGACCACACGCTGCCGTGCTGCTGCAAGGATCACTGTTCTGCGAAGGTCGAGGAAGCATCCGGCAACCCGCAGGTTATTGACGATAAGTCCAAGCCGGACCCGAAACCGAGCAAGCATCATTGCCCGTGCAAGGACAAGGGCAGTAAGACGACGCTCGATCAAACGGCCTCGTCGCTGATGGCCCAAGATGTTGTCCGCACGCTGACCATGACCTTTCAGTACATCGTCATCGCGTACACCGCCGACCCGGCGGTTGATACCCGCCTCGATTCGGGCGTAGCATCGCCGCCGGGCCAACGCCTCACGTCCTGGCGGTTGCTTAACGCACCGCACATGCTCCGCTGCTAACGCACATCTCTACGCATAACGACGCAGATGCCTACCGGTGTCTCGCCGTTGGCCGTTTCGCGTTCCACTCGCCACTGAAATCGTTTGCTTTTGACCCGAGTTGCCCGCCCACGTTTCGTCGTGGGTCGCGGCCTGGCTCGACTTTTACCCGAACGGTCGGCGTCCCCGCCGCCGTGGGTTCCTCTGACCCAGGAGCAGGATCATGCTGCGTACCTTGCGTCTGCTTTCTCTCCCGCTCGCCATCGGGGCCGCGGTCGGTCTCGCCGGGTGCGGCGGCACGAACAACGCCCCGACCCCGACCACGGCCACAACCAGCGGTGCGGCACCTGCCAAGCCGGTGCCCGACGGCAAAGACGTGGACCACGGGCACAAGGCGACCGCCCACGGCGGGATCATCGTCCCCATCGGGCGGGACAACTACCACGGCGAGGCCGTGTTCGAGAAGGAGGGGGTGGTCCGGTTCTTCACGCTCGGTCAGGACGAGGCCAAGGTGGTCGAGGCCGATGCCGAGCCGCTGACCGCCTACGCGAAGGCCGAGAGTGGGGCCGAGGCCACGCCGATTGTGTTCAAAGCCGAACCCCAGCCGGGGGACGCGGCGGGCAAGACCTCGCAGTTCGTCGGCAAGTTACCCCGCGACCTGTGGGGCAAGAAGGTCGAGGTCACGATCCCCACCATCCGCATCGGCGGCGAGCGGTTTCGGGTCGGGTTCTCGTCCACCCTCGTCGCCCATGCCGATCCGGCCCAATCCGGGAAGGCGGCCGACGCCGAAGAGCGGAAACTGTACCTGACGCCGGGCGGCAAATACACCGCCGCTGACATCGCGGCCAACGGTAACAAAGTGGCCTCCGAGAAGTTCCGCAGCGTCGCGGTGTCCCACGACTTGAAGCCGAAGGCAGGCGACCGCATCTGCCCGATCACGCTGACCAAGGCCAACCCGGCGTTCGCCTGGGTGATCGGTGGGCAGGAGTACCAGTTCTGCTGCCCGCCGTGCGTGGACGAGTTCGTGCAACTCGCCAAAGACCACCCGGACCAGATCAAACTGCCGGTCGAGTACGTCAAGAAATGACCCCGGCTCACCCCCACCCGACAACCCCTGGAGATGCGATGACCACAGACACTCAACTCACCCGCTCCGGCTGGCGACTCGCCGCCATCGTGGCCGCAGGGTCGCTCGTGCTGGCCGGATGCTCGAACCCCAACAGCGGCGGTCCCGCCCCGGCGGCCGGCACCCAGGCGATTACCAAGGCCCGGCCCACCGACGCCCGCAATGTTCATAACGCCGAGGTCAAGGCCGAGCGGGACAAGCTGTCGCCGGAAGACCGTATCCTGGTGGACGCCCAGGAGTGGTGTGCAATCAACACGACCGAGCGGCTGGGGTCGATGGGACCGCCGCTCAAGGTGATGGTCAAGGACCAGCCGGTCTTCATCTGCTGCAAGGGGTGCCAGAAGAAGGCACTGGCCGACCCGGACAAGACGCTTGCTGCGGTAGCCGAGCTGAAGGCGAAGGCCACCGCCGAGCGGGATAGGAAGTAGCACCCGAACCCGACCGGGCGGGCCGGATTCTCCCGGTGTATTGCGGTTGGCGATGAACATGATCGCCGCCGGTCGCGCGTTCTGCGTGGCGGGGACTCACGACGACAAATGCTTGCGGTTCCTGAAAGGCAACGGCGTGAAAGTGGCACACGGCTTGCAACTGACGCTCGATCAACTCGCGACGCAACCGCCGGAGTTTCGCGAAGCGGCGACCGCGTTCCTTGGTACGCTACCGATCCAAATGAGCTTCGACGGCGGGCGACTGATCGTGGCACATGCGGGGCTGCCGGAGGATCTCCATGGGAAGCAATCGGCGCGGGCCAAGGCGTTCGCACTGTACGGCGACACGAGCGGCGAATCGGACGAACTCGGCCTGCCGATACGCGGGAACTGGGCGGAGAATTATCGCGGCGCGGCGATGGTCGTTTACGGCCACGTCGTCACGCGGACGGCCCGCTGGCAGAACCGCACGATCTGCATCGACACCGGCTGCGTCTTCGGCGGCGAACTTACGGCACTGCGCTACCCCGAATGCGAACTCGTCTGCGTACCGGCCGTGCGCGAATACTTCGAGCCGAAACGCCCGCTGAGCGAGATCCCCTCGTGACGCAGTTCGGCTTGTCGCAACCGGCGGCATCGTGGTAATTTTCGCGAATGAATGCGCTACTCTCGAAATTTCCCGACCGCGATTCGCTCGTCAAGTGGCGAGAACGCCTACGAGCCGAGGGGAAATGCGTCGTTTGGACGAACGGCTGCTTTGATTTGCTCCACCCCGGCCACGTGCAAAGTTTGCAAGACGCCCGCAACCTCGGCGACGTGTTGATCGTCGGATTAAACTCCGATGCTTCGGTGCAGGCGAACAAAGGACTACTGCGCCCGATACTGAGCCAGACCGACCGCGCCACGATGCTCGCCGCGCTGATGTGCGTCGATGCGGTGACGATTTTCGACGAGCCGACGCCCGCGAGTATGCTCGCGATTCTTCGCCCCGATATTCACTGCAAGGGTGCCGAATACGCCCCGCCGCACGGCCGCCCCGTGCCCGAACGCGCCATCGTCGAAGGTTATGGCGGGCGGATCGCGTACCTACCGCTCGTTCCCGGAATTTCCACGACCGAACTGATGCAACGCATCGAGAGAGCCAACCGTGCCGCGTGATCCATTTCTGTTACTGATGGACCGCGATGGCACGCTGATGGTGGACGTCGGCTACCCGAACGACCCCGACACGGTGCGGTTGATACCCGGCGCAGCCGAAGCGGTGCGCGAGATGGTGAAACTCGGCGCGGTGCCGGCGGTCGTGAGCAACCAATCGGGCATCGCACGCGGCCGGATTACACGCGATCAAGCGATGGCGGTTCACACTCGCTTCGTCGATTTATTCGAAGCGGCATCGGGCGTGAAATTGCCGTGCTTCTACTGCCCGCACGGCCCGAACGCCGGTTGCAAATGCCGGAAACCGAAGCCGAAATTGCTGAAAATGGCGGCGTACACACTCGGCTTCGCGGGCAGCCCCACCGTCATTATCGGCGATAAACCGGCGGACGTTCTCGCCGGGAAAGCGTTCGGCGCGTACACGATCTGGCTCTCGCACGGCAATATGTACACCGAAGAACCGCCACCCGATGCGATCGCCAACAACTGGCCCGCCGCCGATGCGATTTTGCGACAATGGATTGTCACCAAGGACGAAACCGCATGACGCCGCACGAGACTTTGCCGCGATTTTCGCACTGCCCCGTGCTCGTCGTCGGCGACCTGATGCTCGACGAATTCATCTGGGGCCACGTCAGCCGGATTTCCCCCGAAGCACCGGTGCCCGTGGTCGAAGTGCAGAAGCGGACGTTCGTCGTCGGCGGGGCCGCGAATGCGGCAGCGAACATCGCGTCGCTCGGCGGGCGGCCAATCCTCGCGGGGTTGATCGGCCACGATGCATCGAGCGAAACGGTACTGGAATTATTGAAGGAACGCGCCGTCGATTGTGCGGGTGTCGTACGCAGTGGGGACCGCCCGACGACGACGAAATCGCGGGTGCTAGCACACGGCCAACAGGTCGTAAGGTTCGATCACGAAATGCTCGGGCCGATCTCCGAAGCGATCGAACGCGCACTCCTGAAGCAAATCGACTCGGTACTCGGTGGCGTGCGTGCGTGCGTGCTTTCGGACTACGGCAAGGGCGTCGTTACCGAGCGATTCGCAGCAGCACTGATATCCCGGTGTCAGTCGGCGAACGTGCCCGTCGTCGTCGATCCGAAAGGCACCGATTACCGGAAGTATCGCGGGGCCACCGTGGTGAAACCGAACTTGCTGGAAGCAGGGAAAGTCCTAAACCGCGAGCTAAAAGATGTCGAAGCGGTGCGAACCGCAGGCCGCGATCTCATGGATGATCTCGGTACCGCGATCCTGATTACGCAAGGCGCAGCGGGCATGTCGTTGTTCGAGCGCGGCCGACCGATGGTGCATATTCCCGGACAAGCACGCGAAGTGTTCGACGTAACCGGGGCCGGCGACACCGTCGCAGGGACGATGGCACTGATGCTCACAAGCGGCGCGAACCTAGAGACTTCGTGCCGGTTCGCCAGCGCCGCAGCGGCCGTCGTCGTCGGCAAAGCGGGCACCGCCACGCTCACGTGGGACGAGTTGCACGCCGTCGTCGGCTACCCGGCTCGCCAAGCCGCATAGCGTGTATACTGAGGGTGTCACACCGGGAGCAGCCATGGCGACGGCGACGTTCGACACCCTGAAATTCGCCAACGCACTGAAGGCCGTCGGCGTGCCCGACAAGCAAGCCGAGGCCGAGGCACAGGTTCTGTCCGAAGTTTTCTCGATCAACTTTCGCGAAGTCACAACCAAAGAAGACCTCAAGCGTGCCG
>JANXNT010000971.1 GCA_025353985.1 Limnoglobus sp. | reverse complement strand
ATTTTGTCGTTCGAAAGTAGCAGCGGTTGAAACAGTTCGTCGCCGGTGATTTCCGGTTTATCGAAGGGGTTGTCCGGCAAATTGCGATAGAGGCCGGGGAACGCCCCGAACAGCCCGCGGGTGCGATATTCGCGCGTCCGTTCGCCATCGATTTTGCCATCGACGATGTTCTGCAAACAGAGAGCGCCGCCGATGCTATCGGGTGGTTCAACGCGGTCGAGCAACCAGCGCTCGGCCGGCTTTGTGATCGGGTACGCAACCGCTGCGATGCACCCGAACGGCCGACGTAGTGCGTTCACGGGGCAGTTCGTGCAAACGGGCACATGCGGGTTCAATACCGCATTTTCGGCTTCGATTTCGCCGATCGTCGCGGTGCGTTCGACTTGCTCGCCCGTTGGAAGTGTCCGTACAACGCGGATCGGCGAGTCATCGGTAAGCCGCGTTTTCGCCGCATCGGCACGGGCGATTTCGCAGCGTTCGCGGGATCGCACGAGGTCCGCGAGCGCCTTCGTCCCGGCACGCATATCGCCGTGGCCGAGGTCTTTTTTGACGCGGCAAGGGAAGTCGATGATCGTGTCGATCGGCATGATTTACGCGTCTTTTCGCGGGGTGAACTCTTTGATGTTGAGGCGGGTTTGGTGTCCGTCGAAAGTGCCGCCCTCGATCTTTTTGCCTTGGAAATAGTCTTTCTGCCAGCCTCGCTGCACCGTTGCGGGGTCGAGGTTTGCCAGCCCGCCGAGGAAGTTTTGCCGCCCGGCCTCCCACGATTTGTACTTCTCCAAAAGCTCTGGGTCCGATGCTAGCGCCGCCGTCTGCGGCACCATCGATTCCGCCAACCCGCGTGGGATCGGCACGAGCATGCAGATCGGCTCGTCGCGCTCGAAGCGGATCCATTCGAATGGCCGCGTGACCTTCCAGTTCATCGTGAACGTCGAGTTCGCCCAGTCGGTTTCGACGATGCCTTCGAGCGCTTGCACCCCGTCTTTGATGCGGTTGGCCGGCCCCTTCACCCAGAGGTTGATGCCCTTCGGCGTGCGAAACAGGAACGGCGGCGAGAACGTCAGCACGCCGTAACCGAAGTGGCTCGTCACCGATGGGTCTTTGTGTTCGAGGTAGCGAATATCGATGTCGGTCTTCGCGTCGCCGCCGTACCAATAAATTTCAAAACTGCACGGGCAAGTGAGGAACCAGCCATTCTGGTTGGCGATGTTCAACGGCAAACAGCGGTACGCAAATCGCTGGTTGGACGCATCCATCCAGTCGCGTTCGAGCGGGGCCGCTTCGAGCTTCATATTCGGCGGCGAAAAAATCTCGTAAGCCGTAAAGACATTCGCATCGTCCGACATAGCAACCCTCGTGAAACAATCGATGAAGAACGAAGGAATGAAAACATTAACCGCAGAGTACGCCGAGAAGACAAAAACATGAGTCGGTTCAATCTGGGACTTACTCTGCGTTCTCAGCGGTTGAAAAATTCAAACGGTATAACCCCATCGCCTGCCGTTTCGTCAATCGTTCGCGAATCGCTTGCACGCCTTGGCGAGCTTCGACACGTTCGCGCACGGCGATCGCTTCCGTGCTTCGATCCGACAAGTAGGCGTGAATCTCATCGCGATGCCGCAAGCAATACGCGATCACCGCATGGATGTCCGCCAACGGAACCGACTCGTACCGCAGATGGATTTCTTCTGCCGTCGCGCCATCACAATACGCCGCGTAAAGCGTGTCGAGAGTGACCCGAGTCGTGCCGATACGGATCACACCGTCGGCATCGGCACGCATCGGAGTGGGGTCGGCATGAATGGCTGTGGACATCGTTCAACCCTCGGCGGCGGCGGCGATGAGGTCTTTGACGGTTTCGTATGTGCGGGTGGTGGCACGCAGCGATAGCTGTTGTAGTTCCTCGCCGGCTGGGGTCGGATACTCTTTCGTCAGGCAGGCGCGGCATAGGCGCTCCGCAGGCAAGCCGATACTTCGCGAGACGGCATCCAGCGGCAGATACAGCAAGCTGTTCGCGCCGAGTTCGTACGCCATCCGCTGCTGTTCTTCCGGCGTCGGCACACTCCCGGACATCCGCGTCGGTGCGTACAGTTCGTTCACCGTCGACATATCGATGCCATAGAAACAAGGCGAAATGATCGGCGGGCAGGCCACGCGCACGTGAATCTCCTTCGCGCCGCCCTGATCGCGAATGTAGTTCAACAGCGTGCTCAGCGTCGTGCTGCGGACGATCGAATCCTCGACGAGGATGACTTTCTTCCCTTGCAGCACTTCGCGGAGTGGCGTGAACTTCATCCGCACTTTATCCGCGCGGTTGCCGCCTTCGATGAAGGTGCGGCCGACGTAGCGATTGCGGATCAGTCCTTCGCGAACGGGGATGCCGAGTTCGAACGCCATCGCGTCGGCGGCGGCTTTGCCCGTGTCCGGCACCGGCACGACAATCGTATCTTCCTTGTCGATGTGAAACAGATTCAGCCGGCGTTCCTGGATCGCCAGTTCCTTTCCCAATGCCGAGCGAGACAGATACACGCTGCGTTCGTCGAGCGTACTGGCGACGTTCGCAAAATAGATCCATTCGAAGAAACAATGTGCCGTCTTCTGCTTCGGGGCATAGCGATGGATCGTCATCTTGCCATCGCGAATCAGAATCAGTTCGCCAGGTTCGAGCGAGCGGATATTCTTGAATCCGAGGTTCAGTAGTGGCACGCTCTCACTCGCGGCGGCGAACAGACGGCCATCGGTGGCATAGCAAAGCGGGCGAATGCCGAGCGGATCGCGCGAGACGACCATATCGCCCTGCGCATTCATAAACACGATGTTGTAAGCGCCGTCGAATTTCTGACTGAGGTTCGCGAACACTTGCACCAAGTCCGGCCGCTCCGCCGTTTGCATCTCCTTCGCCAGATAATGCAAAATCACTTCGGTGTCGTTGTCCTTGCGGACGATGTGATAGTCGGGATGATTGCTCAGCAATTCGTGCTGCAGGTGGCCGAAGTTCGCGAGTTGGCCGTTGAACGCGAAGGCGAACCACTTCCATTTCTGCGAATGTTTCCGCTCGAATGGCTGCGCGTATTCGCGGCTATCCTGCCCGCAGGTGGCATAGCGCACGTGACCGATGACCGCACGCCCACCGAATTCCTCCAGAATGCTCGCGTGCTTTTCGGGCCGCCCGATGCGAAACGCTTCGTGAACGGTGCCGAGTTCCTTGTAGGTATCGATCAATTTGCCGCGCGCCGGGTGGTACCCGCTGAACCCCGCCGCCAGTTGCCCGCGATTTTGCAAATCGAGCAACATCCGCGGCATCAACCGCGCCACAAGGTCCGGATCACCGGTGTAAACCGGAACGGGTGCGTTTTCACCGTGTGGGGGGGCGTCTACCGCATCGATCCGTTCGATCGGGTGGGGCAGACAGTAAAGGGCCGCAATACCGCATTCGTGCTGAAGCTCGTCCATCACACCGCCAGGGTCGAGGGAACGGGGAGTTAGTCCAGTATCGTTCGGCCTTTCGGCAGCCAGGCTTGAGATAAGTGTTACTATAGCGGAGGTTCGTGAAATCTCGCGCAAATTTGTCGACGAAAAGGACGGCGGATTCGATCCTTTGCAACGGAGACATTCGTGGCGCGGTTTTTCAAATATAAGTCAGTTGCCGATCTGGTTGCCGAGAACGAGCGACTCGGGATCGACCTGCGCTATGCGGAGGATTTGTCGCCGTTGTTTCAGTCACTGGAAATTGGCACGCGCACGGTGGGGAATCGCTGGTGCATTCACCCGATGGAAGGGTGCGATGGCAATGCCGACGGCACGCCGGGCGAACTGACGTTTCGGCGTTACGGTCGCTTTGGTGGCGGTGGCGCGAAGATGATTTGGGGCGAAGCGTGCGCCGTCAACGATCGGTGTCGCGCCAACCCGCGGCAGATCGTTTTGAACGAACACACGAAGCCGGAATTCGCGAAGCTGGTGGCCGAGTGTCGGCGGGCGCATCGCGAATCGATCGGCGACGATACCGACCTGCTGTTCGGCATTCAACTGACGCACTCCGGGCGATACAGCTACCCGAACGCGATCATTGCTACGCACGATCCGCTCCTCGTCGGGCGCTACGGCGTCACTGCCGACACTCCGCTAATTTCCGACGACGAACTGCGACGGCTCACCGATGATTACGTGGCTGCCGCGAAACTGGCGGTGGAAGTCGGCTTCGATTTTATCGACGTAAAACAGTGCCATCGCTATTTGCTCAACGAGTTGCTTGGTGCCCGCAATCGGCCGGGGCCGTATGGTGGCCCGTTCGAGAACCGGACACGGGCGGCACGCGATATTCTCCTTGCGGTGAAGGCCATTCTGCCGAAACACGTGATATTAGCGACGCGAATGAATGGCTTCGATTCGATCCCGTTCGTGAAAGGCGCGAACGACGACGGCGTGCCCGTTGCGTGGGATAGCCCGCTCGTCAACGGCTGGGGAATGAGCGACAGCGACCCGTTCACGCCCGATATGTCCGAGCCGATTCGCTGGGTGCAAGAGATGCGCACGCTCGGCGTCGAGTTGGTGAATGTGGCGCTCGGCAACCCGTACGCGCAACCGCATTTTGGGCGGCCGTTCGAGTATCCGCCACCGGATGGTTACGAGTCGCCGGAGCATCCGCTGATCGGCGTGAATCGGCACTTCGAATGTGCGGCAGCGATCCAGCGCGCGAACCCCGGCCTCGCCGTCGTCGGCACCGGTTACAGCTACTTGCAAGAGTTCCTGCCGCAAACGGGCGCAGCCAATATCCGCGATGGCCGCATCAGCCTGGTCGGTGTCGGTCGGGCATCGTTATCGCAACCCGATTGGGTGAAGCAACTGCAAGCCCACGGCAAGCTCGACCGCAAACGCATCTGCCGCACCTTCAGCTATTGCACCGCAATCATGCGCGCCAAAGACCACCCACTCGGCCAGTTCCCCACCGGCTGCCCGCCATTCGATAAAGATGTGTATGGAGAAATCTGGAAAGACGTACAGAATTTGGAGATAAGAAGTTTAACCGCAGTGAGCGCAAAGAGCGCAGAGTAAATCTTTATGATCTCTCTTTTCTCTCCTCTGCGAACTCTGCGTTTAAATGTGTTGCGATTCGATTTCTTAATAGTGGCTCTTCCGGGAAGTGCGTACTTCCTGCTGGCCAAAATGAGGAACATGCCGTTTCTTGAAGGGTAACAACACCTACTTCAGGAGCACGGCATGTTCTCGCATTTACTTTATCGCGCGTTCGGGTTTCGCCAGTACCAATG
>JANXNT010000845.1 GCA_025353985.1 Limnoglobus sp. | reverse complement strand
GTGGCCATTCGCGCATACACGCCCGCTGCATCTAGCGCCGCCGACTCGACGACCGACGACGAAACCGAGATTTGCGGCTTCTCCCGGCGAATCGCCGCGAAGATATTCTTGGGCAAAACCTGATGGCGAATGCGGCGATCCATGCGTGGTACCTTTAACTAACACATCAACTTACAGGCGCGAATTATCGCGTTCGTTTTGCCAGCTTGAGCGTTTGCAGTAACTCGGCCATCGCCTTGGCTTTCTCGGGGTTCCCGGCTGCGAGGTTCTTCGTTTCGGCGAGGTCGCTAGTGAGATCGTAAAGTTGCGCTGCGCCCACGTTTTTTGCGTTTGTGGCGGGGATGTATTTCCAGTGGCCGTCGCGAAGTGCGAGTGCGTTTTGGTTCCCGCCCTGCTGCACCATCGAAGTTCGACACGCTTTCCCCGGCGATGCGTTCCACAATGCCGGTGAGATGTCGATGCTGTCGGGTGCGGCATTATCGCTGAGAGTGTGACCGAGGATTTTAGCACAGGTCGCGAACAGGTCCACATGGCAGATCAACTCGTTCGAGACTTTCCCAGTCGGTATCTGGTTCGGCCAACGTGCGAGGAATGGCACGCGATGGCCGCCCTCGAATAATCCACCCTTGAACCCGCGTAATGCGCCGTTGCATTTGTGGCCGCTGGTGTCGTTCTGCGTGCCATCAATGTAACCATCGTCCATCACGCCGCCGTTATCGCTGGTGACGATTACGAGAGTGTTGTCTCGCAGTTTTCGTTCGTCGAGCACTTTCAAAATCTCGCCGACGGACCAGTCGAATTCCTGAATGCAGTCGCCTCGCAAACCGTGGCCGCTCGTCCCGCGAAACCGTGGATGCGGCACCCGCGGCACGTGAACGTCGTGTGAGGCAAAGTACAGGAAGAACGGCTTTTCGCGGCTATTTTCGATAAATGTTACTGCCTTCGACGTAATGACATCGGCAATATCCTCATCCTTCCAGCGCGCCGCGTGCCCGCCCGTCATCCAGCCGATTCGGCTGATGCCGTTGACGATCGTCGCATCGTGGGTGTGGCTCGGTTTCTGGTTGAAGAGCTTATCGGGGTTCTCTTTCCCCGTCGGTTCATCGCCGATTTTCTTCGTGTAATTGACTTCGATGCGATCCTTCGGATCGTAGTTCACGACGCGGCCATTTTCGAGGTACACGCACGGCACCCGATCGCCCGTTGCCGGGATGAGATACGAGTAATCGAAGCCGACTTCGTTTGGGCCACGTGTGATCGGCACGTTGTAATCGGTTTCGTTTTCACCGAGGCCGAGGTGCCACTTCCCTACTGCTCCCGTACGGTATTTCGCGGCTCGCAACATTTGCGGAAGCGTGGCGCGATCTGCGGGTATACTCAGCGGCGCGATGCCAGATAAAATGCCCGAACCCGGTTTGTGTCGGAAGGCATATTGCCCGGTGAGGAGCGCGTACCGCGTCGGCGTGCAGACCGAAGCCGGACTGTGCGCATCGGTGAACCGCATCCCCTGTGCCGCGAGTTTGTCGAGGTTCGGCGTCTTTACTTTCGTCGCGCCATAACAGCCGAGATCGCCGTAGCCAATGTCGTCCGCGATGATGACAACGATGTTCGGACGACTCGGCCGCTCTGCCGCACCAATGGGAATTACGACCGTCAGAATGCAACTCATCGCCAACAGCTTGCGAATCATGATCGGACCTCGGGGAAGTGGTTTCTGCGAATTCGATTGGACCGTGGAGTGCGCGGAGA
>JANXNT010000820.1 GCA_025353985.1 Limnoglobus sp. | reverse complement strand
TCCGAATGCCAAGCCGACCACGCCCACGGCGATGGCGACGGCCCAGATTACACGACGATCTTTCGGCGCGGCGGCCAGCAATACGGTGCGCCCGCAATCCGGGCAATCGACGGCACCATCAGTCACGGAAGATGTCCGAAGCCGCCGACCGCACGGACAATGAAAGTACGCGGACATCGGCGTTTCCTGAGTATGTGGCAATAGATTCTGATGCCGCTTTGGTAGTTTAGGCGGAATTGCGCGGCTGTAATTTCTTTAATGCAGGAAGTTACTATACTACCCTAAGAAAGCATCTCACACGCACCACATTCGCGATTCAACCATCCGATATCGAAGGCATGATCGGCTTAACCCTCCCGTGCGGTTTCGAACTGCCAACACCACCGATCTTGTGTCTCAACCAACTTATCGTCCGAGTATGGAGTGAATGGAGTAATGAGAAAGTGGAACCGCTGGATTCCGCGCGCTGTGGTGGCCGCTGCGGTACTTGCTGGAGGCGATCGCGTATCGGCACAATCACAAAACACCGTAACGGGCGCACCCGTTGAAACACTCGACGGTAAATTGATAACGCCCCAAACGGTAGTCGCAAATCCAGCAGCAGCGACACCCGTTGCGGCAGCCCCAGCGGCACCCGTTGCGGCAACCCCTGCGGCGGCTCCCACACCGACGCTCGCCGTTGCGGAGCCAGCCGCGATTCTCGCTGCGGGCGGTTGCCCATCGTGTGGCGACAGTGGCTGCGCGACCTGCCAGCCGTTTAATTTCAAGAAAGTGCCACCGAACCGTCCCGGACCGCGTTCGGGGCCATTCCCGATTCCGCCTGTCGGAAAAGGCGCGTACACGCTTCTGACGCAGTTGCGCGGCGGCCAAACCGATGGCCCGCCGAAATCGGGATACGCCCCGTTCGGCCTAATGTCGCCATCGTTCTTCGACTCGGACTTCCGCTATCTCGAAGACCCGAAAACGCCGCCGAAGGATGCTTCGGATCGCATGAAGCGGATGAAAATCGGCGACGATTTCATGCTGTCGCTCGGCGGTTCGGCCTGGTCGCGGTACATGAATGAATACAACAGTCGCCTCACACAACGCGACAACGCCTATCAATTGTCGCGTGCGCGAATCTACAGCGATTTGTGGTATAAGGACAAACTGCGATTCTACATTGAAGGCATCGCATCCTACACGCAATTTCAAGATCTGCCACCGCTCGTGATCGACGAAACGGGGCCGGATTTCCTGAACTTGTTCATTGATGC
>JANXNT010000810.1 GCA_025353985.1 Limnoglobus sp. | reverse complement strand
ATGCCGAAGGTGAACAGCGCGTTCGGGAACTCGTTCGCGAATTGCTCCGCTGCAAGTGCGGCACGCTGGAACTCGCGTTCGGGTTCGATCAGGTGGTCGGCGGGCATGACGATGATCGTCGCATCGGGGTCGCGTTTGGCGATCAGCGCCGCCCCGAGGCCGACGCACGGTGCGGTATCGCGGCGGAACGGTTCGCCGACGATGTGATCGGTGGGAATTTCCGGCAGTTGCAGCGTGGACTCTGCCGTGTATGCGGCACCGGTTAGCACCCACGTTCGTTCGGTGGCGATGACGGGCGCGATGCGGTCCGCCGTCGCTTGCAGCAACGTGCGGTCTGCGGCGAACGACAGAAACTGCTTCGGGCGGGCATTGCGGCTACGCGGCCAGAACCGTGTGCCACCACCACCGGCCATTATCATCGCGTGAAACATCCACGATCCTCGGTTGCGTTCATTCGAACAGGGTCGGTGCGGTTATCGTCGTACCCGGCGGAATCTTGCGTTGGCACTCGGCTTCATCGAGCGCAAACGTCGGGCGAATTTCGACGGGGTAGATCGGCTCGCCGTGTGCCGTACGCGGCACAGCCACGCCTGCGGTTTCGAGCCATTTACTGCCGCGTGCGATCAGAAGCTGGCGTACTGTCTGTGCGGAGTCCGGGCCGGTCGCGTTCTTGAGCGGGGCGAATTCATCGGTACGTTCGACCGACACCGCGAGCCATCGGTCCGCGAGCGGGAGTGCATCGAACACGAACATCTCGAACTTCAGCGCGTTCTCGGATTTCGGCGCTCGCTCGCTCAGGCACGGGACTTTTTTCTGTGCCAAGTGGTACGCCAATCGCGTCGATCCACTCGTGACCTTTTCGAGGAATGGCACCGAGAACAAATGGATCGCGGGGCTGCCCGCACGGAACATCAGTTCGCCGGTGGCCGTGCGTTCGTTCGCCATTTCGGCGGGCAGATCGGAATACTCGATGATGCCGCAACGGCCATCGATCTGGCTGAGCATCCCGACTTTTTCCTCGGGTTGTTCCTTGAACACGACCTTCGACGACGCTTCCGATTCGACTTCGATGTGCCGCCCGACGAACGCGGGGTCGGCAATTCGCGTGAGTGGGTTATCGACCTGGAAGTAGAAAACGTGCCGCACGCCGGTGTCTTTGAGCTTCGCGAGGATGCCGCTATCTGCGAGTGCCGTGAGCGAACCGCCGTGGCCGTTCGGGCTAAGGAAAAGCTGCCCCGGCTTTTCGAGCAACAGCTTACCGGTTTGCAAGTCGAGTGCGGGCATCGTCCCTTGCTGGAAAAAATGCACATCGATCTGCGGTAGCCCGAAGTAATCGTTGGCCTCGAAGTAGGCTTCTGTGTCGGCGTGCGTGGCATGGCTCGTCATCACGAGGAACGGCACGCGGGCGGCGTAGTTTCGCCGCAGGGCCAACACTTTCTCGGCGTGGATTTGGAACAAGCTCGCGCCGGATACGGGGCCGACGGGGTAGATGCCTTTCGGCTTGTCCGACCCGAGCCGACTCCCTTGCCCGCCCGCAACGAGCAACACCGCAACTTCGCCCGCACGTATCGCCGCTTCGCCAATGGAGATCGTTGCCGATGAAATTTCCGACCACGCTTCCACCGCTAACGGCGCGATGCGGTCACGCGGTGGCAACACGGCATGTGGCTCGTTGCGGCGGCGATACAGCGTATCGAGTTCGCCGAGATCGATCCCCGCAATGTCGCCAATTAACTGCGCCCGTTCGCACTCCGAAAGCACATCCCAACCGAACAGCACATGTTCTTGGCGGTGGTGTTTCAGGTGGTGCAACACGTCCGGTGGGACCGATTTCATCGAACAACCTCTTAGTCAAAAACAACAATTAAAATTCGATTCGCAGGCCATCGTACGCCAATTCGACGCCGGGTGGAAGTGTAGCGGGGAGCGTGTCGTAATCCATCTCGTGCGACATGTGCGTGAGGTAGGTTCGCTTCGGTCGCAATCGCTCCACGGCTTCGAGTGCCTGGGTCAGGCAGAAGTGCGACGGGTGCGGTTTGGCGGGACGTAGCGTATCCAGAATCAGCACGTCGAGGCCTTCGAGTAGCGGCCAACTCGACTCGGGTATTTCGCTAACGTCGGTGCAATAGGCGAGGTTGCCGATGCGGAAACCGAGCACGTGGAATCGCGAGTGAATCAGCGGGATCGGCGTCACGATTTCGCCGAGTATTTCAAACGGCTTGTCTTCGATGCGGACGAATTCCAGCTTCGGCAGAAACCCCGGCGGCAAGTCTTCGCTACCCGGCTGAAACGCATAGCTGAAGACGGTGCGGATAACTTGTTCGACGCCTTCGTTGCAATAGATCGGCAGCGCCCGACCGAGCGCCTTCGGAAATATGCGAACATCGTCGAGGCCGTACAGGTGATCGACGTGATAGTGCGTGTACAGCACCGCATGAACGAGCGGAATCGTCTCGCGCAGAAGTTGCATCCGCAACTCCGGCGTCGTGTCGATCAGTAAATTCCCCGCAGGCAATTGTAGTAACACGGAACTGCGCGTTCGCGAATTCCGCGGGTTCGTGGAAGTGCAAACCACGCACGAACAACCGAGCATCGGCACCCCAACCGAGGTACCGCAACCGAGCACGACGAGTGAGCGAGGCATCATAGTGTGAAATTATATATCCTCAGGCCAGCACAGGCCGACCCGAGGAGTATTTCGTGCGACATCGAGCGGGCGAACCTAGTGGGTTGTGTTCCCTTGGGCATCGAGGTGGACTTGCTTGTAACCACCCGTTACCGCGAAATACAACAGCAACATCAGGAAGCCAACGGCCAGCGCAGCAGGTACCGCAGAAGTCCAAAGCAGCGCTTTGCGGTCGCCATAATCGACGGCATCATTGAGCGGTTTCTGGTCCGTGGCGAAGTTCGGTTTCCCCTGCGTCGCCCACCAATTCGAAAGGTCTGTAAGCGATTTCTCCAACTCGGCACCAACGGGCTTCCCTGCGGCTTTCTCTTTCTTCATCGTCTCGACGTCGGCGTCGAGTGTCGTCTTGAGATCTTTCGGAATCTCTTTCTTCGCGTCTTCAGCAGCCTTGATCTTCGCCATGTTGCCCTGGTGATCGTTGAAGACTTTCAGCTTCTGGTTGTCGAGGCCCGCAATTTTCGGCGCGAAGTCGGGCATGAGTTGGCTGACAATCGGGAAGCCGTTCGCGTCGACCGATTTGTACCGATCGTACGTCACTGCCGAGGTCGATTTCAGATTGTCGACAGCCGCGTAATCTTGTTTGTAACCGATGCCAGGCCCACCGAGCATCCCGGCCGAGATCATACCGATGCCACCGCTGATACCCAACGCCAGCGCACCCGCTTTCGGGAAGCGTTCGGAAATCACGCCGAGGAGCGTCGGCCAGTAAAACGTCTTGCCGACGCCGTAAATGGTCACTGCACCGAAGTACAAGAGGACGGTGTTCGTCGAAGGTTGGCCGAGAAGAAACAAGCCGATCGTGCCCAACACGGCGCTGATAAACAGCAAGCCAACAGGGTTGATCTTGTGGACAATCGGGCCTGCAAAGAACCGCAGGATGAACATTAAGAGGTTCGTCCAGACGAACGCAAGTAGCGCGGTCGTCCCGTCTTTTAATACGCGCTCGCTGATGTTCGTGATCCAGCTATCGGTGCCGAGTTCCACATAGCCGACGAGTGCGTGCATAAGGAACAGGAAGAACAGAATCGGGGTGATAAGCGACACGAGCATCGTGCCAGTCGAAACACCCGATGCCGTCGCTTCGGAATCCGGGAACACCCGGTTGAACATCAAGGCACCGTAAATGAGTACGGGCAGCAGGAAGATGCCGAGCTTGATTTCCCAACGGATCGGCGTGTCGATTTGGCCGAACGCCAAGCCGATCACCGCGCCGAGGATCAAACCGCCCGGCCATCCGGCATGGAGGATGTTCAGCCACTTCGTTTTGTCTTTGGGGAACAACGTGGCCGTCAGCGGATTAATCACGGCTTCGCACGTTCCGTTACCGAGTGCGAATAACCACATCCCCGCATACAGGCACCAGTACGCGCCTTCTTTGCCGTACATGCCGTAAATGGGCGCGGCCGCAAATGTCACGACTGCGGACGAGACGTGGAGCAAGAACGCGATCAGCATCAACTTGCCGTAGCCGAAACGGTCCGCGAGGAAGCTGAAGAAAATGATCGCGACGCCGAAACCGACGAGGCCACCACCGGTGATGCCGCCGAGTTCGCTTTGCGTGAAACCGAACTGATTGCCCCAGTCTTTCAGAATGAAGCCGCGAACGGAAAACCCAATGCCAGCCGCAATGAGCGTGAAGAAACTCGCCCAAAACAGGACTTTTTCGTTTCGCCCCTTCGCTACCGTGTCGTTTCCGACCATTAGTCATTACTCCGATGAGAGAGGTTCAAGAATATCGACGAATTCGAAATGCCATCCGCAGATATTTCACACTGTGTACGGAAAACGGCCACGAACAGCCAAGGTCTTGCCGTGCGGATCGTGGAATCCGGGCAATTTGGGGAGAAATTTTGCGTTCTACCCGGCGTATGTGCAGCCTTCGTAGAACCCGCCGCTTTTCTATTTGGTTCGAATGATGCCCACACCCGCAACGTGACGATGATGTATCGTCAAGGACGATCACGTGGTGTGCCCAGGCATACCCACCGTAACGCAAGGGAGCCGACCCGTGACCCAAGAGTTGAACGTCTTGGCGCTATTCAAGGGAACGGAACGCTTCATCTACGTCTACGATGATGACAGCAGGGATGCTCTCATCGATACGATCCGGAATGCGGCGGCCGACCCGCGAATTCCGATCAGCTGGTTCGATGCTGCGGTACTCACCGAAAGGGCACGCCAGCAAGGGAAGGAATCCGACGAACAACCGTCGCGGCTTTAACATCTACGGGCTATACGCCCGACCTTCCCGGATACCTGATGGCGACCCTCGAACAAGGGCTGGCGGAATTCCTGACGCACCTCAGCCTGGAAAGAAACGCCTCCTCGCAAACGGTCAAATCGTACCGGGAGGATCTCGTACAGGCTCTCGGTTTCCTGCGTGATCACCTGCAAAAAGGGAACGTAGAACCGACCGACTGGAGCGTGCGGAATCTCCGTGCGTTACTCAGTTGGTTGCACCAACAAGGCTACTCGAAATCGACGATCGCCCGGCGTCTCGCTGCGACGCGGTCTTTTGGAAAATATCTCTGCCGGCAGGGCGTCATGAAGTCGAACCCCGCGGAGACACTGCGTGGCCCACGGCTCGATCGCAATCTGCCACACTTCCTGACATTGGCCGACATCCGCAAACTGTTAGCAGCCCCATCTGGTGAAGATATGTTCGGCCGTCGCGACCAAGCGATGCTCGAAACGCTGTATTCCTCGGGCATTCGTGTCAGCGAACTCGTCGGCTTGAACTTTGAAGACGTCGACCGTTCCGATGGCGTATTACTGATTCGCGGCAAAGGGAAAAAGGAGCGCCTCGCACTCCTCGGCGACGAAGCCAAAGCGGCGATGGAAGCCTGGTTTGCCGACCGAAATGCGTTGCAAACGACGCTCGATCTGCCCGACCCGGCA